>CAZWVF010000001.1:0-74532 GCA_964637695.1 uncultured Gemmatimonadota bacterium
TGCCCGGATAGCGCACAGTTCGTGAAAGTGAAGGGTCGACTTTGATGCAGTTTAACAATGTAAAGAATGACGCACTGAAAATCGGCGAATTACCACGTCTGCATATCGTGGCGATCGAAGATGTGATCCTTCATGAGGATCCCGATATCGAACGGGTCGCCAGACTTGTCGAGAGATTCAGCGCCGACGGAATTCTGAAGAATCCCCCTGTTGTGGCGAGCACGAACAGCAATGGCAAACATATAGTACTTGACGGCGCTAACCGACTGACAGCACTTAAAAAGATAGGATTATCTCATGTATTAGTTCAAGAGATAGGCTTGAAAGATGATGGTCTGAAGATAGACTGCTGGCACCATGCCATAGAGCACCTGGGCATGGAAGAAATCCTCATTCACGCGGAACAGACAGATGGTGTGAAAGTGGTTCCTGGAGGTGGAGAAGAAGGGAGTGAGCTGGTACCGGATCTCCTCTGTAGAGTTGCTTTTGCAGATGGCGAGACTGTGGTGCTTAAGGGTTCAGTGATTCTCCTGGAGCGGATCGCCCAGCTTCAGAACTTCACCCATGTATATCAAAAGTTTGCATACCTCGACCGGGTCAGTTACACGAATCTGGACGATCTGCGCAGGAACTACAGGCACTTCACCGCACTGATTTCCTTCGGGCGTTTTACGAAAGATGACTTGATAGCCCTGACAAATGCGGAAGTGCGCGTGCCGAGCGGGATAACGCGCGTTCTCCTGCCAAAACGGGCACTCCGCTTCAACCTGCAGCTTGAAATGTTGAGTGCGAGCCTGTCACTGGAGGAAAAGGAAGAATGGCTGCAGGAGAACATCAGGGAAAAGGTCAATGACAAGTCGATCAGATTCTACAGGGAACCAACGTTTTTCTTCGACGAATAGAACAAGAAAGGAGGCGGATGATGAATGATACGAAGATTTTCCTGACCGAAGCGGAGATGCCGCAGCAGTGGTACAACATACAGGCCGATCTGCCCGTGCCACTCCCCCCGGTGATCCATCCCGGAACGAAGGAGCCTATTGGTCCCGACGACCTGGCACCGCTCTTCCCGATGGGCCTGATTATGCAGGAGGTATCGCAGGATCGATACATCGATATCCCCGAAGAAGTCCAGGATGTGTACAAGCTATGGAGACCTTCGCCTCTGATCAGGGCCCACAGGTGGGAGAAGGCTCTCGATACGCCTGCGAAGATCTACTACAAGTGGGAAGGAGTCAGCCCTCCCGGGAGCCACAAACCCAATACAGCCGTTGCGCAGGCATTCTACAACAAAGAAGAAGGCGTTAAGCGCATTGCCACCGAGACCGGTGCCGGGCAGTGGGGCAGCGCCCTGGCATTCGCCTGCAACCTCTTCGACATCGAATGCAAGGTCTACATGGTCAGGGTGAGTTACGACCAGAAGCCTTACCGCCGGATCATGATGGAAACTTGGGGTGCAGAATGCATTCCGAGCCCCAGCGACCAGACCAATGCCGGGCGTATGATACTGGAAAGGGATCCGAATTCCACCGGCTCGCTGGGTATTGCGATCAGCGAGGCTGTTGAGGAAGCAGTCTCCAGGGAGGACACAAAGTACTCGCTGGGCAGCGTTCTCAACCACGTGATGCTCCACCAGACCGTAATAGGCCTTGAAACGCTCCAGCAGTTCGAGAAAGCCGGCGAATACCCCGATGTGGTTATTGGCTGCATCGGAGGAGGCTCCAACTTCGCCGGATTCGCCATCCCGTTCGCCAGAGACAAGATCGTGGATGGCAGGAAAACCCGTATCGTAGCGGTGGAACCTGCGGCCTGCCCGACGATGACCAAAGGTCTCTACCGCTACGATTTCGGGGATACGGCGTGTACTACACCGTTGATCAAGATGTATACGCTGGGTCACGATTTCGTGCCCGAACCGATCCACGCCGGTGGTCTGCGTTACCACGGGATGTCTCCCATCGTCTGTCACCTGTATGAGCAGGGACTGATAGATGTGGAAGCACATCATCAGAACCCGACCTTCGAGGCCGCGATGAGCTTCGTAAAGGCGGAGGGTCACCTGCCGGCGCCCGAGACCGCTCACGCGATCAAGGCGGCCATGGATGAGGCACTGCGCTGCAGAGAGAGTGGAGAAGCGAAGGTGATCGCATTCAACAACAGCGGTCACGGCCACTTCGACCTGGCGGCCTACGAAAAATATCTGGGTAATGAGCTGGTGGATTACGATTATCCGGAAGAGAAAGTTAAGGAGGCGCAGGCCCATCTGCCTGATGTAGAATAAAAGGTGCCATGAAAGCGCCTTCACCAGTTCGACTGGAAAGGCTGGATCAGTCCCGAATCCGCATTCCCAGAATCGGGGCCATGCACAGTGACGGGCTGATCTATGCCGACAGTGTTACCTCCAGGTACCTGAAGGGTGACAACAGTCCCCAACAGGTAGCCAATGTTGCCTGTCTGCCCGGGCTGGTTGGCATGAGCATGGCCATGCCCGACATCCACTGGGGATACGGCTTTCCCATAGGCGGTGTCGCCGCTTTCGACGTGGATGAAGGAGTAATCAGCCCGGGCGGGGTGGGGTATGACATCAACTGCGGAGTCAGGCTGCTGCGCAGCAGCCTGACCGCAGAAGAGGTGAAACCCCGCATAAAGGAGCTTGTAGATACCCTCTTCGAGCACATCCCCGCCGGTGTCGGTTCCCGCAGAGCTGAATTCAAGGTATCCAGGTCGAGCCTGCGGGAATTGCTGGTCGAGGGAGCCCGATGGGTAGCGGAGAAAGGGTGGGGGGAACCTCGGGACATTCTCCACCTGGAGAGCCAGGGGGTCCTGCAGGGTGCTGATCCGGGTCAGTTGAGTGATCGCGCGATTGAGCGGGGTCTCGACCAGATCGGCACGCTGGGCAGCGGTAATCATTTCGGTGAGGTTGGGGTGGTGGAGGAGATCTACGACCGGCAGGCCGCGCAGGCCTTCGGACTGGCCGAGGGAATGGTCACCTTCATGATCCATTGCGGCAGCCGGGGCCTGGGTTATCAGGTGGCCGATGATTATATGAATATGATGAAGGGATCTCTGATCCGTCACGGTATCGACCTGCCCGATCCACAGTTGGTGTGCGCTCCAATAAGTTCAGAGGAGGGACAGCGGTACCTGGGAGCGATGAGAGCAGCCGCCAACTATGCCTTTGCCAACCGCCAGATGATCACACACCTGGCCCGTGAAGTGTTCGAAAAGGTTTTCAGTCGCAGCCGTCAGCAGATAGGACTCGAGGTGGTTTACGACGTATGCCACAACATCGCCAAGATCGAAGATCACCAGTATCAGGGGAAACAGAGGAAGGTCTGCGTACACCGTAAGGGCGCCACGAGAGCCTTCCCCGCCGGGCATCCGGAAATAGCTGAAGATTACAGGGATGTGGGTCATCCTGTACTGATACCCGGTGATATGGGACGCTACTCCTACGTGCTGGTGGGATCCGAGAAGGCGATGGAGGAGAGCTGGGGCAGTACCTGTCATGGAGCCGGCCGGTTGAAATCGAGATCGAAGGCAAAAAAGGAGATGAGGGGCAGGCAGATCGACAGGGAACTTGCCGAAAAAGGGATATACGTCAGGGCCAGATCGCGCGGAGTGCTGGCAGAAGAAGCCAGTGAAGCCTATAAAGATGTCACCGATGTGGTTAATGTTGTGGAGCAGGCAGGCATTACCAGGAAAGTTGCCAGACTGCGTCCACTGGGCAATATCAAGGGTTGATGAAGGGAATCTCCGTGAAAGATCCCTCGATGAACGTCTATAGCTTTATCAGCATTTCGGTGTTTTTACCGGATACAGGCGGTACCGGATGATCGATCCCGTTGGTCTGAATGCTCTTCTTTATGTGCTGACGGGCCTCTGTGCCGGGCTTCTGGGAGCTATTCTGGGTCTGGGTGGTGGAATTATCATAGTACCCGTACTGATTTTGCTGTTGAAAGTGCCTGCTCATATAGCCGTTTCCGCCAGCCTGGTAGCAGTCGTGGCCACTTCCATCTCTTCCAGTGCCGGATATATGAAACGGGGCCTTCCCCTGGTCAGGGTGGGGCTGACGCTGGAACTGACCACGATAGTTGGCGCTATTATCGGAAGTATCGCTGCTGGTTTCGTTCAGGAAGATGTGATCTTCATACTCTTCAGCGTTCTGCTATTCTACACGGCATGGAATATGTGGAAGGGCAGAAAAGTGAAGAACGTGGAGGGTGATCCGGATCTGTACATCGCAACTCCAATAGCTCTGGGAGGTTCGGGGGCTGCCGGCTGCATATCGGGTATGCTCGGAGTGGGCGGAGGAGTCGTGAAGGTCCCCGTGCTCAATATCCTCCTGGGTGCTCCTGTCCACAGGTCCACATCCACCAGCACCTTCATGATGGGACTGACCGCCGCCGTGGGCAGCATAGCTTACTACGTCAGGGGAGAGTTCCTCCTCGAAGTTGCAGCTCCACTGGTTTTTGGCGTGCTTCTGGGTGCGAGACTGGGACCGTGGACAGCCGTCAGGATCGACGCAAAGGGTATACGCAGAGCCTTTGTATTCGTACTGATATTCGTGGCCATAAGGATGATCTGGGGGGTGTTCTCATGAACCAGACTGCAAAGACCAGGATCACCGAGGCGCGACTGACCTCCGGTCTGGCCCAACTCTACAGGATCGGGTACGGATCAGTCCTGGTTCTGATGATGCTGGGTCTGCTCTATTCCGTGGCAGGGTGGGGGCCTGCACTGATTGCGCTGAAGGCCGGCATAGTGGTTCTGCTCTCCATTCCGGTGATATCAGTTGTGTGGGTCGGTGTTGAAGCACTGCGTCGCCGCGACAGGCCTCTCCTCTACGTTGTCCTGGGTATTATCGCCCTGCTTATTGTGGCTGGTGTTATACCCTTGTTGCAGTGACTTCTTCTCGATTCATAGATAATATAGAAAGATCATGTAATACTTAAATTATGAACGGTAACACTATGCAGTATAACTGATTACCGTTTGGGTAAAGGAATGAGCACTACCTTGCCGAACTGATTTCCATCCTCGAGAGACCTGTGCGCCTGTTCTGGGGCAGCTGGATTCTGTACAGCAGATTACCGGTGTCACCACCTCAATGTAAAGCCGACTATAGGCCTGAAAACCGATCCCTGTGAGTCGTTTGCGGTCTCCACGATCGAGAAGAAGGGGCGGGTATCGAGCTCTCCCATCTTGTGCCTGTACAGTGCGAAGGTGTCGAGGATGTTTATGGCCCAGGCCAGCGCGATATAAAAGGTCTTGTTCTGCCTGAGCTGCTTCCTGCGCCAGGCCGGTTCTTCAGGCTCACCCAGTGGACTCAGGGTTATGGCCGCTATTATCAGACCCACACTGGCCACCGCATGCGCGGTCTCTCCCATCGAGAGCTGGCCGATCCCCGGCACGATCATCGAATACATGATCGGAGTGTCGGCAGGAGTGAAATTGCTGGAATGTGTATGCTCACGGGCCATATCGGCCATATCTGCAACGGCTTCTTCTTCGTTCTCATAGACATGCAGATCTGTGAAGAGGATCCTCCTGTCATCTGTCCCGTAGAATGCCAGCGAGAACTGAACCTCTCCGCTCTCCAGCGTTCTTACAGCCCCGCATACCAGAAAAGCTGAACTGGTGCTTATGGCGTAACTCCCCATCGAGGCTGCATCTCTGACGACACTCTTCAGTTGAGCCCTGGAGAGCTCGCGGGCACGTTCGGTCTCGATTACGACCATCCCGGTGCTCTGTTTACGTATCCCCAGCAGGAAAGCAGAGTGACAGGCGGCGGCCAGGGCAGAATCGGCTTCAGAGGATACAAAAGGCATGATAGTAACGATCCTGCTGCTGGTGAGCTGGCACTCCGCCTCTTTAAATGGAAGCGCAGCCGTAAGCACGACCGCGATTATGGAGGCGATCCTGATCTTGTCAGAAGAGGCTGAGGAATGCATCTCTGGCCAGCTGGAGCAGGGTCTCGGGGAAGATCCCTACATAGATGACGGCTATCGCCAGGACAGCCACGGCAATATTGGCAACAGCCGGCCTTCTGTAAGGCAGGTAGGTCTTCTCCGGGGGCTTCATGTACATGTAGACGATCACCCGGAAATAGTAGAAAGCTGCCACTACACTGCTCAGGACGCCGATGACTGCCAGGCCCACGTAACCGGCCTGAACCGCGGCTCCGAATGCGTAGAACTTGCCGAAAAAGCCGGCCGTCGGGGGGATGCCTGCCAGGCTGATCATGAATATGGCCATCGCCAGGGCCAGTCCCGGGCTCTTGACGGCTAAACCGTTCAGATCATTCAGCGTTTCACGGCGGTCAGCCCCGCCTCCAATCAGAACCACCACACCGAACGCGCCGAGTGTCATCAGCGAATAGGCAGTCAGGTAAAACAGTATGCCGGTGCCTCCCAGAGGGGAGGTTTCGGGCATGCTTCCCACGACTGCGGTCAGCAGGTAACCGGCGTGCGCTATGCTTGAGTATGCGAGCATTCGCTTGATATTCCACTGGGCGATGGCTGCGAAATTACCGGCGACCATCGACAACATGGCGATCCACCAGAGCATCTCCTGCAGTCTCGTGGCCGGAGCCGCCAGCAGTAGACCGAATATCTTTACTACCGCTGCAAATCCCGCTGCCTTCACCGCCGTTGCCATGAATGCCGTGATTGGTGTGGGGGCGGCCTGGTAGGCGTCGGGCGCCCACATGTGGAAGGGGACTGCAGCTACCTTGAATCCGAGCCCCACCATCAGCAGTACTCCGCCCCCCAGCAGGAGCAGGCCCGGACCGTTGCCCGATTCCTTCAGGAAGAAGGCTATCCCGGTGAATCCGGTTGTACCTGCTGCGCCGTAAATCAGGGCCGTTCCGTAGAGGAGGAAGGCGGAGGCAAATGCCCCCAGCAGGAAGTACTTCAGGGCTCCCTCGCCGCTGCGGCGCTCCCAGCGGTTGAGGCTCACCAGGATATACGCGGAGAGGCTCATCGTCTCGAGGCCGATGATCAGGGTGATCAGGTCGTTGGCCGAGGCCATCACCATCATCCCGACAACACCGAAGAGCAGGAGCATGTAGTACTCGCCGGGGAAGCGGCCGCGCCTCATCTCGTGCGCGACGGACAATAGAACCACTACAAGTGCGGTTGCACAGAAGAGGACATAGAAAAAGAGGGAGAAATTGTTGAGCTGCCACGCACCGCTGAATGCGGTCTCGCGTGCTCCCCACATGGAGAGGCTGACGGCCATCCCGGCCAGAAGCCCGGCCGCGCATATCCAGGGTATCAGTCTGTGTCCGGGCCTGGTGAAGAGGTCGACAATCAGGACGAGCAGGGCTGTGGCCAGAACGGTCACGACCGGAGCAACAGCGATCCACGAATAGAGTCCGGAGAAGGTCATATTATCCCTCCGCCTCCTGACTCATTGGATGCTGTCTTCCCCGCGCTTGACATTTCATTGCCCGACTCTTCAGCTTCGACCTGATCGGAGTTGTCCCTGTCGCCGGCGGTGTCCCTGCTTCCGGCGGTGTCCCCGCTTCCGGCGGTGTCCCCGCTTCCGGCGGTATCGCTGTTTTCAATCGGGTCGACAGGCTCTTTTCCGGTTTCCTCGACGAACCTGATCGGCCGGGCCCTGACCGCCATCATCCTGGCCTCGATGCGTTTTGAAACAGGCTCCAGCGGCCGGAGGAAGGGTCTGGGGCAGACTCCGATGAAGACAATGAAGAAGATCAGAGGCACCATGCTGACTATTTCTACGGCATCCAGGTCTTTCAGAGAGCGGTTCTCCTCCCTGTCGAGCGGTCCGAAGAGCACTCCGCGCAGCATTCGCAGAATGTAGAGGGCTGCGATAATGATGCCCGGTACCGCCAGGACTGCCAGCCAGGGGCTGACCTGGAATGCACCCACCAGAATCAGGAATTCGCCCACGAAGCCGTTCAGACCGGGCAGACCCGCCGAGGAGAGGGCCACCACCAGCAGGAACGCGGCATAGACCGGCATTACCTTCGCAATACCACCGAATTCAATGATGTCCCTGGTATGCCGTCGCCGGTATATGAAGCCGACCAGCATGAAGAGAGCCCCAGTGGAGAGCCCGTGGTTGATCATCTGCAGGATGCTTCCAGAAAGGGCTCCTGCCTGGAATGTGAAGATGCCGAGCACTATGAATCCGAGGTGTGCCACCGAGGAATATGCCACAAGCCCCTTTATGTCGTTCTGCACCCATGCCATCAGCCCTCCGTATATGATGCCGATGATCGCCAGGATCGCCATCCATGGCAGTGCGATCGTCGCCGCCACCGGGAAGAGGGGCAGTGAGAACCTGAGCAGGCCGTAGGTGCCCATCTTAAGCAGTACGCCCGCCAGGATTATGGATCCGAAGGTAGGTGCCTCCACGTGAGCGTCGGGAAGCCACGTGTGGAACGGCCACAGAGGTACCTTGATAGCAAATGCCAGAGTGAACGCCAGGAAGAGCCACGTCTGGATTCCCAGAGGTATGGAGATCTTCTCCATGGCGGCGATGTCGAAGGTGAACGATCCGGTCAGCCCGCCGTGCAGGAAATAGAGGGCCAGGATCGCAACCAGCATCAGCAGCGATCCCAGCAGGGTGTAGAGGATGAATTTGAATGCCGCGTAGATCCGCCGTGGGCCCCCCCAGATGCCGATCAGGAAGTACATCGGGATCAACATCGCTTCCCAGAAGACGTAGAAGAGGAAGAGGTCGCGGGCTGCAAAGACGCCGATCATGCCGGCCTCGAGCAGCAGGATCGAGGCGATGTATCCCTTCACGCGCTTCGTTACGGCCGTCCAGGTGCCCAGCAGTGCCACAGGCGTGAGGAACGCGGTGAGGCAGATCAGCAGCAGGCTCATGCCGTCAATGCCCATGTTGTAGCGGGCCCCGATACCCGGTATCCAGGCGAAATCCTCCACGAACTGGAATCTGGCCGTATCCGGGTCGAATCCGCTCCAGAGAGAAACCGCCATGGCGAAAAGGAGGAATGTGGTCAGCAGTGCGGTTCCCTTCAGCATGGCGTGCCGGTCCTTCGGTACCAGCACTACCACCGCCAGGCCGAGCAGGGGAAGGATGATCATCCCCGAAAGCCAGTGCGACCAGAGGAACTGATTCATCACGTCAGCAGCCATATCAGGAGGACCGATGCGCCCAGAGCCAGTGACAGCGCGTAGATGCCGACATGTCCCGGCTGAAACCGGCGGAAGGCCTGAGCCAGTGTCAGGGCCAGCTGGGCGGTTCCGTGAACGGTTCCGTCGATGCCCGATACATCGAAGGTCCGGTAGACCCACTTGCTCATATTCCGCAGCGGCCTGGTGATCACCATGAAGTAGAACTCATCTATGAAGTATTTCTGTCGCAGAACCATCCACACTCCGGGAGCGTTTGTCTCCAGAACCTCGGGGTAGGGGGCCCTGCGGCCGTAGAAGCGGCGTGCCAGCAGCATTCCAGTTACCGCCAGAACGATGCTCGCCAGCATCAATCCGATCTGCAGGCCGCCCGATGCCTGCCCCTGGCCGATTTCAAGGGTTCCGGCCGCCGTTTCCATGACAACACCGCCGCCGGCCCCGTGACCTGCGGCCCCGACAGCCCTGCCCACGAATTCCTGCAGCCATGCGCCCCCGCCCAGGATGCGGGGCAGGCCGATGAATCCGGCCGTCAGCGAAAGGAAGGCCAGGATCAGCAGAGGTACGGTCATCACCGGTGGTGATTCATGCGGTTTCACACCCTCGGGAACCCGGCTCTCACCGTAGAAGGTCAGGTAGAGGAGGCGGAAGATGTAAAATGCCGTGATGACAGCCGTGATTGCTCCGATCGCCCACAGGAATGGATGCCCGAAGGGACCCGCCCACGCCTCATAAAGGATCTCATCCTTGCTGAAGAAGCCGGAGAAGACCGGAATGCCTGCCAGGGCGAGTCCGGCCACCAGCATCGTGGCGTGCGTTACGGGCAGGTGCTTCTTCAGGCCTCCCATCTCGTGCATCTCCTGGCGGTTGCCCATGGCGTGCATCACGCTGCCGGCACCCATGAAGAGGAGGGCCTTGGTGAAGGCGTGCGTTACAAGGTGGAAGATGCCTGCCGCGAATGCACCTGTACCGAGGGCCAGGAACATGTATCCGAGCTGGCTGATTGTGGAGTAAGCCAGTACCCGCTTTATGTCGTTCTGGGCGATGGCTATGGTTCCCGCCATCAGAGCCGTCAGAGCGCCGACAGCAGCCACGACGGCCATGGTCTGGGGCGACCTGATGAAGATGGGAGCCATCCGTGCCACCAGGTAGACACCTGCCGTAACCATGGTGGCCGCGTGGATCAGCGCCGAGACTGGTGTGGGACCCTCCATCGCATCGGGAAGCCATATGTGAAGAGGGAGCTGGGCGCTCTTGCCCGTGGCGCCTATGAACAACAGGAGGGTAATGAGGACCGTCGCGGTGCCGCCTATCGCCAGTCTGGCGGGTGCATCGTGCAGGATCGCCTGTATGTCGAACGTTCCGAAGAGCGCAAAGAGGGCCAGCATGCCCAGCATGAAGGCCGCATCGCCGATCCTGTTGACAATGAATGCTTTCTGGCCCGCGTCGGCCGCAGTATCGCGCGTGAACCAGAAGCCGATCAGCAGGTAGGAGCAGAATCCCACACCCTCCCAGCCCACAAAGAGCAGAACCAGCGTGTCACCCAGCACCAGCAGGAGCATTGCAAAGGTGAAGAGATTCAGATATGTGAAGTAACGTCCGAATCCCTCGTCACCGCGCATGTATCCGATTGAGTAGATGTGAATCAGGAACGCGACTCCGCTGACGGCGAGGATCATCAAAGCAGAGAGGGAATCGAGCCAGAGGGCGGCGTCTATGCTCACCCTGCCGGCGTTTATCCAATCGAAGAGGAGGATCCTTACACCGTCGGCGTCGGGGCCGAGACCGATGAATCCGGTAAAGGAGATTATTGCAGCGGCAAAGGAGGCGCCCACCAGAAGCGAGGCGGTCCATCCGACGACGCGTTCGGGCAGTTTCCGGCCGAAGATCAGGCCGAAGATCACTCCGGTCAGCGGAAAGAGCAGAACCAGTGTCGTGGAGATCCTCATCCCGTCAGCCCTTCAACAGTGTCAGATCGTCGGTATCAACGGTACCGCGCAGGCGTGCCACGTGCACCACCAGAGCAAGACCGACGGCGGCTTCAGACGCTGCGATTGCTATAACCAGGAATGCCAGAACGTGACCGTCGTGCCCGGGCAGGTACCTGGCGAACGCGATGAGGGCCAGGTTCACGGCGTTGAGCATTATCTCGACGCTCATGATGATCACGATGACGTTCCGCCTTATCAGAACGCCCACCACACCCATTCCGAAGAGGAGGGAGCTCAAAATCAGGTATTGAGTCAGCGACATCAGCCGGCGCCCCCTGCAGTGAAGTCTCCGGCACTGTCTCCCGCAGTGACCTTTCCACCTTCAGACCCATCGGAGGGCCGGTCGGGTGAGGGGGGCCACAGTTCGGGCGGCAGGCAGGCCACCGGCCACCGGGAACGGGTGACCAGGACAGCTCCGATAATGGCGACCAGCAGCAGGACGCTGATCAGCTCGAAGGGGAGAAGGTAGCGGGTCAGCAGCAGTTCGCCCGTTCTTTCGATCGATCCGAAGTCACTGCCGACGGTCGGTGCAGCAATGCTGTTTGCCCCGGCACTGCTCAGAACTGCAATGCCGGCCAGTGTAATGCCGATCAGGGCTCCCGTGAGTACCGCTATGGCACGCCGACTGAATCTGCCGGGGAAGGGAGCCTCGACACCGACGTTCAGGATCATGATGACGAAGAGAAAGAGAACCATTATGGCGCCTGCATAGACCATTACCTGGATCATGGCCAGCAGGGAGGCGCTGAGCTGCAGGTAGAGGACGGCCAGGCCGAGCACGACAACTATCAGCGCAAGGGCACTCTTGACCGGATTGCGGTGAAGGATCACCGTCGCTGAGGCCGCCAGGATGACCAGCGCCATTATGTAGAAAAGTGCGGATTCCATTGTCAGCTCTTTACTTTACTCTCTTTACTCTCTATCTACCCGGGGAACTTCAGCGGGCTCCCCTCCAGATCGAGCAGCCGGTCCTTGCCGTAGATGAAGTTGTCGAGATCGAAATCGGCGCACTCGAATTCATTTTCCAGGTAGATCGCACCGCAGGGGCACGCCTCCTGGCACATTCCGCAGAAGATGCAGCGGAGCATGTTGATCTCGTAGACCGCCGCGTATTTCTCTTCCGCGTATTTCTCCCGTTCATCCCAATCAGCCGGTGCGGCCACGATGTGTATGGCGTTGGCCGGACAGGCATATGCACAGAGGAAGCATGCGGTGCATCTCTCGCGGCCATCCTCGTCCCGCTTGAGGCGGTGCAGTCCCCTGAAACGCGGTGCCACGTCAGGTTTCTCCTCCGGATACCTGACGGTCCACCCCCGCATGAAGAAATGCTTCATGGTCACCCGCAGGCCGCGCAGGATCGCCGGGATGTAAAGCCGCTCCAGCCAGCTCATCTCCCGCCGGAATCCGTGCTTCGGATATGTGCTGTTGGCGGACATCAGTTCATCCATCTCTCACAGATCAGTATCGCTGCTGCGGTTATGACGATATTCACCAGCGCCAGCGGAACGAGCACCTTCCACCCCAGCCGCATCAGCTGGTCGTATCTGAAGCGCGGGATGGTCCAGCGCACCCAGATGAAAAGGAAGATCACTGCGAATGTCTTGGCTGAGAATACAGCAATGCCTGCAAGGGCGTAGAGCAGGGGAGATCCGCTCAGCCGGCCCAGCAGCGGGAACTGCCATCCCCCGAAGTAGAGTGTCACCAGAAGGGCGCTGGCTGCGATCATGTGAGCGAATTCGCCCATCTGGAAGAGACCCAGCTGCATGCTGCCGTATTCGGTGTGATATCCTCCGATAAGCTCCTGCTCCGCTTCGGGCAGGTCGAAGGGGGTGCGGTGCGTTTCAGCGAAGGTGGCAACCAGGAAGATGAAGAAGCCGAGCGGCTGCTGCCATATGTACCAGCCGGCAAACGCTCCCTGGTTGGCGACTATGGTGGAGAGCTGCACGGTGCCGGCCGCCATGAACAATCCGATCGCCGAAAGCCCCAGGCCGGCCTCGTAGCTGATCATCATGGAGGCAGCGCGCATTCCTCCCATGACGCTGTACTTGTTGTTCGACGCCCAGCCCGCTACCAGCACTCCGTAGATTCCGAAAGATCCCACAGCGAAGAAGTAGAGAACGCCGAAGTTGGGATCGGCTATCTGCAGTGGAACATCGATCCCGGCTATATTCAGGATTGGGGGTCCGAAGGGGATCACACCTACCAGTATGAGGGTGGGTGCAAAGGCCATTATCGGGGCCAGCCGGAAGAGGAGGGGATCGGTGAAACGGGGTACGAAATCCTCCTTGAACATGAACTTTATGCCGTCTGCCAGAGGCTGCAGCAGCCCCAGCGGGCCGGCCCGGTTGGGTCCTACCCTGCCCTGGAAGAAGGCTGCGAACCTTCTCTCAGCGTATGTCGTGTAAGCCACAGCGGCCATGAGGACCACCAGCACAATGGCGATCTTGACCGAATCGATCAATATCAGGGTGAGAAAAGGGTTCATCTCTCACCCTCCTGCTTTAAAGCCTCCGGCTTCAGGTCATCCAGTTTCAGTCCGCCCGGCGGGATCGTGCCCCAGGAAATTCCCTTGAAAGGCCCGATGGTTCTCGACATCTCCTCGAAAACGGCTTCGGGAGAGTGAGGGCGCTCCCCCAGTTCGCAGCGGCGGATCAGGTCGGAGATGATCTCCAGCTCCGGTCTGGCAGAGGGCAGGCCATCCACAGCCTGGCTGAATCTCTGCAGATGTCCGTTCCCGTTGAGGAATGTGCCGCTCTTTTCGGCCCATACCCTGCCCGGCAAAACAACAGTTGCTCTTTCAGTGACAGGTGACAGGTGGCTGGAGATCACTATCAGGTGATCCACACCCTGCAGTCTGCCGGCCGTCTCTCCGTCGAGTCCGGAAGCCAGAACCAGGAGGGTGTTAAACTCTCCGCTGTCGATACCCTTCAGGAGCCGCGGCACTTCCAGCGCCGCCGGTGCTATCGTCTCGAGGCCCCTGCTGTCGGGGTTCAGATCTCTCCTGCGCAGGAAATCGATCTCCCCGGCGGGATCTACAGGGCCTTCAGGTCCATACCATGAAAAGAGGCTGCCGCCGAGAGCCTCTATCAGTCCGGAGAACATGTAAAGCTCTTCACAGGTGGCACCGGCCCAGATGAGACCTGCCGGATCACCCTTTTCTGTACTCCTGAGCGCGGAAGAGGCTGCTTCGAGTGCAGAATCCCAGTCCATGCTTCTCAAAGTGCCGTCAGAACCGGCGGCCGGTTCCTCGAGGCGGTCTTCTTCTATCCACCCGGTTTCGAAGCGTCCTCTGTCACAGATCCACCAGTCGTTGACGTCGAGATTGGGGCGGGGGCGAATTCTGACGACTCTGTTCTCATAGCGGTCTATATAGATGGAGCATCCCCTGCTACAGAGGGGACAGACCGATGGAGTTGATTCCAGGTAGAAGGCGCGGGCCTTGTAGAGGAACGGTTTCACAACCAGGGCGCCTACCGGACATACATCGGCCAGACAACCCTGGTATTCGTTGGTGAGGTTGTGGTTGATATAGGTTCCAACGTCTGCATGGACACCGCGTTCAAATACTGCAAACTCTTCTCCCCCTTCAATATCCGCCAGAAATCTCACGCAGCGCGTGCACTTGATGCACCGGTTCGAGTACATCTTCAGCCTGGCGCTGAAATCCTTTTCGGGGAAGGTCAGTTTCTCGAGTCTGTGCCGGGTAATCCCCTCACCGTGTTCGAACGAATTGTCCTGGAGCATGCACTCGCCCGCTTTGTCGCACCAGGGGCAGTCGAGGGGGTGGTTGAGAAGCAGGAATTCCATTACCGCCTTCCTGGCTTCCAGGACGGCTTCAGACCTGCTCAGTATGACCTGGCCCTCTGATACCGGCAGAATGCAGGAAGGTTCAAGCTTGGGCCGCCCCTCGATTTCGACAAGACACATCCGGCAGTTGCCCTCAGGGCTCAGCCCGGGGTGGTAACAGAAATGCGGGATATCCAAGCCGTTGAAAAGGGCGGCTTCAAGGATCGTGGTGCCGGCAGGGACGTTAAGCTGGTGGTCGTCGAGAGTGAACTGGACAGTGGATTCGCTCTCCGGCAGTCTCACAACGGGAGCTGTTCCCTCTCCCATGTGGGCTTTCAGTGTCACTTTCGACCGGTCCCTCACTTCACCGCCCCTCCCGTCCGAGCTTCAAACTCAGGTCTGAATTTCTCAACAGCCGATCCGACCGGGGCTGCCGCACCGTCACCAAAGGCACAGATTGTGTTGCCCGTGATTTTTTCAGTAACGGAGAGGAGTTGATCTATATCCTCTCCGGTTCCAAGTCCGGCGGTTATTCTCCTGAGGATCTCCACCATCCAGTGGCAGCCCTCACGGCAGGGGGTGCACTGGCCGCAGCTTTCATTCCTGTAGAAGGTGGCCACATTCAGAGTGGCATCGACGATGTCGTCCCCGCTGTCGAGCACGATGGTGCCGCCTGACCCGAGAAAAGTGCCCAGTTTCATGGCCGATTCGAAGTCCAGCGTGGAGGATTCCACCTCCCCGGCAGTCAGCATTGGTGTTGAAGAACCGCCGGGGTAGAGCGCTTTGAACGGCTTGCCCCTTGATGGTCCGCCTGCAAGGTCGTCGAGCAGGGCACTCCAGGGAACGCCCATTTCAACTTCATAGACACCGGGTCTGGCTACCCGGCCGCTGATACTGAAGAGCCTGGTTCCTCTGCTCTCCTCCGTACCGTATGCGGAGTACCACAGACCGCCGTTAATGGCGATCGAAGGGAGATTCGAAAGTGTTTCGACGTTGTTGATGATGGTCGGTGAACCGTAAAGACCGACGATGGCCGGGAAGGGGGGGCGGACCCTCGGATAGCCGCGTCTTCCCTCGATCGAATTGAGAAGGGCCGTTTCTTCACCGCAGATGTATGCACCGGCGCCCCTGAAAATTGAAATCTCACAGTCCCAGCCGCTGCCCAGAATGTCACTGCCGAGATAACCTGCCCGGCGGGCCTCCTCCAGGCAGGCATCGAGTCGCACCGTTTCCATCGCGAACTCGTCACGCATATAGATGAAGGCCCTGCTGCAGCCTGTTGCGTACGATGCGATCAGTACGCCCTCTATCAGCCGGTGGGGAGTATGGCGCAGGAGCCACCGGTCCTTGAACGTGCCGGGTTCCCCTTCATCGGCGTTGCAGACCAGGTAAACAGGTTTGCCTGTATCCTTCGGTATGAACCCCCATTTTACTCCGGCCGGGAAACCGGCTCCTCCACGACCCCTGATGCCGCTCAGCTTGACCTCCCCTGTTATCTCGGCGGGAGTCATGCCTGAAAGAACCTTTTGCAGTCCCTCATAACCTGAACCACGACTGCGGTAATCCTCAAGTGTGAGCATCCCCTCCAGGGCTTCTGGAGTCATGAGGATCGGGGGTTTGCCGCCCAGGCTGCGGAAGGTGGGATGCATCACACTCCGCTCCCTTCCTCCACGGGCATTCCGCCTGGAACTCCCGCCCCTCCTTCCGGATGCCGTTCTTCGCGCAGAGCTTCAATCACCTTCTCACACATTTCGGGCCGGAATGCTTCGAAGTAGTCGAAATCGACCTGAATGGCGGGGGCTGTACCGCAGCAGGCGAGGCATTCGGCGCTCAGAAGGGTGATCGATCCATCTTCGGTTGTCTCACCGAAATCGATACCGAGCAGTTCCTTGAACTTCCCGGCTACCTCGCGACCGCCGGCCAGCTCGCATGAAAGTGTGCGGCAGACGGTGATCAGGTGCCGGCCGGCCGGTCTGGTCCTGTAATTGTGGTAGAAGGTCGCCACCGAGGCCACTGCTGATTCAGAGAAGCCCAGCTCGGAGGCCACGCAGCTCATAACTTCCTTTGAAAGGTATCCGAATTCCTTCTGGGCAAGCTTCAGGGCCTCTATCAGCAGGCTGCGGGTCTCCGGGTATTGAGCCCGCGCCGTATCCAGTGCCTGCTGAGCTTCTGCCGAGAATTGCAGCGACATCAGCAGTCGAGCTCCCCGGCGATTACGTTGAGGCTTGAAACGGTCGCTATGGCATCCGAGATACTGCCGCCCTTCAGAAGTTCGGCTATCGCACTGTAGTAGTAGAAGCAGGGCCTGCGGACGTGCACGCGGTAAGGTGTCTGGCCGCCGTCACTGACAACGAAGAAACCGAGTTCGCCGTTGGCCGCTTCCGTGGAATAGTAGTATTCACCGGGAGGCGGACCCGCACCATGCATGATCAGCTTGAAGTGGTGGATCATACTCTCCATCCTGGTGTAGACGTCCTTCTTGGCCGGCAGGGTTATCTTCGGATCTTCGATCGCAAATGGACCTTCCGGAATGTTCTCTACGGCCTGGTCGATGATTCTGAGGCTTTCGAGCATCTCCCTGAGCCGGACCGTATAGCGGTCCCACACATCGCCCCGATCCCCGACCGGTATCTCGAAATCAAACTCGTCGTAGCACATGTAGGGACTGGCCCTGCGAACGTCGTAATCGATCCCGGTGGCTCTCAGGTTGGGGCCGGTGAACCCGTAGGAGAGGGCGGTTTCGGCATCTATCATGCCTACACCCTGGGTACGGTCCATGAAGATCCTGTTGCGGGTCAGTACGTCGTCGAAGTCCTTGAAGGTTGCCGGGAACCTCCTTACGAAATCCCTTACATCGTCCACGAAATCGACGGGAACGTCACGGGCGAGGCCTCCGACGCGGCCGAACGTGGTTGTCAGGCGTGCACCGGTCTGCTTCTCGATGATCTGGTAGAGCCGTTCCCGCTCCTCGTAGAACCAGAGAAATCCGGTGAAGGCACCCAGATCCACACCCAGTATCCCCATGCTGACCAGGTGGTCCATTATCCGGGAGAGTTCTGCGATTATGGTGCGCACGTACTGTGCCCGTCCGGGCACTTCGATGCCCATCATCGCTTCCACCGCCACAAGCCATCCCACGTTGTTCATGGGGGCCGAAACGTAGTTCATGCGGTCGGTGCAGTTGAGGAACTGGTTGTACGAGTAAACCTCGCCCAGTTTTTCAAAGGAACGGTGAAGGTAGCCGATATGCGATTCCACTTCGACGATCCGCTCACCCTCGAGGGTCACGACGTTGTGCAGTACACCGTGCATGGCAGGGTGGTAGGGACCGAGGTTGAGCAGTACCCGGTCGCTCTGGGCCTCCTCCCCGTACAGATCCATTTCCGGAGGTACAGATTCCCACTGGAGAGCCTCGACCTGCCGCCGGCGGATCTCATCGCGGTCGGCCCGGCGCGTCATTTCGTGCCTCTACAGGTCATGGAGCTCTTTCCACGAGATCATGTGTTTGTTGCCCAGCTGTTCGCCGTGCCTGCTCCTGGCCCTTTCGGGGCCTTCTATCGGGAAATCCTTCCTCTGCGGGTGTCCCTCGTAGTCGCCGGGCATCAGTATGCGCTGCAGGTTGGGGTGACCGTCGAAGTGAATGCCCATCATGTCGAACACCTCCCGTTCGGCCCAGTCGGCCGCCGCGAATAGACCGGAAAGTGTTGGTACGGAACCTCCTTCGGGCACATACGCCTTCACCCTGATGCGTCGCCCGCCGGAGAGATCGAGGAAGTGCCATATGACGGCGAACCGGTGCGGATGACTTTCGGTATGCTCCTGATAATCGACTGCGGTGACATCGAGGAGTATGTCAATGCCCGCTTCCGATGACCCTTCCTTCAGAACTCCGGCAACATCGTTTATGGCGGCAGGATCGATCAGCAGAACCGGCATGTTGAAGGAATATGAAGATTCCACGAGCCTGTCACCTATGCGGAGACCGACCAGGTCCGCCAGAGCTTCGGACCACCTGGTATCAATCACGTCGGGAGCTCTTTCCCGTTACCGTTCAGTTTGTCATTCAGTGATTTCTGCCACTGCGCATCAACAGCCTGCTGCACCCTGCGCCTGATATAGGCCCTGGCTTCGTGGGCCTGGCCCGGTTTCTCCTGGATCATTTCCTGCAGCAGGACGAGGCCGTGCAGAAGCAGTTCGGGGCGGGGGGGACATCCGGGCACGAAGACATCCACCGGTATGAATTCATCTACACCCTGACACACGCTGTATACGTCGAACATGCCTCCCGAAGAGGCGCAGGCGCCCATCGAGACGCACCACTTCGGTTCGGGCATCTGGTCCCAGACCTTCCTGAGAACAGGTCTGGATTTAAGACATACAGTTCCTATGACGATGAGAAGATCTGCCTGCCGGGGGCTGAACGCCTGTCTCTCCATTCCGAAGCGGGCAATATCGTACCTGGAGGCCATCGTCGACATGTACTCGATCCCGCAGCAGGCCGTGGCAAATGGTGTGGGCCAGAGGCTGTATTTGCGTCCCCAGGAGATTACATCCTTCATCTTCCCGGCTATCACGCTGTCGGAGAGCAGGGAGATCATTCCCATTCGAGCCCGCCTTTCCGCCACACGTACGCCAGCCCGAGAGTCAGAATCGTCACGAATACAAGCATCTCCACCAGCCCGAAGAGACCCAGCCGGCGGAACAGAACCGCCCACGGAAAGAGGAATACCGCTTCGATATCGAATATTATGAACACCAGGGCGACCAGGTAGAACCTGACCTGCATGCGGCGCTGCATGGCATCCCTGACGGGAACGCCGCATTCAAAGACATCGAGCAGGTGTTCCTGGGAAGATCGGGCGCCGAAAAGCCGGGGCATCATCAGCAGCAGGCCGCACAGGATCAGGCTGAAGAAGAGGAGGAGACCCAGGGCGAGAAAGTCATGGTTCATCTGCAGATTCCACTCATTAACTGCTGCTCTGTAAAGGCGGAACGTAGTGAAATTTTTCACAAGTCCCGTTAAATAAAAGGGCTTTTACTTAAGCCCTCACGAACTATTAAATGATCGTTGTCCATTTTCTCAAGGATTATCTGCAATACCAACGCCACAGGACCGGTCTATTAGACATTTTTCTATAAGCAAATCAAAGCGACGGATCGTTTTGATTAACAGGTCGTGGAACACCGGTCGGAGATTTCAGGTATAGATGTATACAGGTGTTTTATGATTCAGGGCATTGGAGGTCGAAGGTTCGGGTCCTCCAGGGTGTCTAACTCATTGAGACACTTTGAAGAGTCTGTCGGATGCCGGCGCAAGCCGCAGCCGATGCGATTCTCCGGCAGACTCCTGAGTATCTGTTGATTGAATCCGACGAAAGGAAGTAACAGTCATGCACCGATCCTCGATTTGCATACCGGCGGCCGGCAGAAAGCACTGCACGATCCTCCTGCTGGCGGCGCTTTTCATCACGCCGGTCTATGCCCAGGTTGAGACTCCGCAGATTCAGGAGCCCGAACCGATCCAGGCGACGCAGATAGAAATGTTCACGCAGGAAGACGCCGAAATGGTCCTCAATCTTCAGCAGGTGATCGATCTGGCGCTCGACCAGTCGTTCCAGGTCTACCAGCTGAAGCAGAGTTATCTGCAGACCGCCTATTCACTGGAGCAGGCCAGGAGGAACCTGCGAACCAGGGTGGATCTGCAATCGACGATCCCCAGTATCCAACAGGGGCTGAATCCTACATTCTATTTCAATCCGGCCACTCAACAGCAGGAGCTGGCCTACCTGCGAACCGGGAGGACAAACTTCTATTCCAGGATCACGGTGCAGCAGCCGCTGATCACTAACGGATCGATATCGCTGGAATCCCGCCTCAGCGGTTTCGATTCCTTCAATGAGCGTGCTTCAGGTGATCCGGCCGAGACCCGTTCGATGTCACCCACAATAGGGATCAATTTCAACCAGCCGCTCTTCCAGTACAACGACATCAAGAACGAGCTGAGGAACGCAGAGCTCAGTTTTGAATCCCTTGAGGCCACTTATACCCAGGACGAGCTGAGCCAGATCAACGGGATCACCAACCAGTTCTACTCTCTCTTCAGGCAGCAGAAGTCGCTGGCCGACGTTGCGGAGTCATTCCGGTTGAGCGACATCAATTACCAGATCGGTCTGCGCAAGTACCAGGCGGGTCTGATAGCCGAGGTGGACAAGATGCGCCTGGAAGTGCAGAGGGCCAACGACCTCGACCGGCTCGAAAACGCCAGGAACTCTCACGAACAGCAGCAGTTCCAGTTCAACCGCCAGGTGGGACTTCCCCTGGAGACGAAGATCTGGGTGGTTGCCAGCGAGGAGTACCGACCGATCGAGGTGGACGTCAACCGGGCGCTCGAACTGGCATTCGAGAACAGGGCGGAAATGAGACTTCAGGAGATCACCCTTGAGCAGTCTGACCTGAACCTGCGCCGCACGATCAGCATGGGTCGTCCAAACCTGCAGCTCAACCTGGGTTACGACCTGCAGGGCAACTCCACACTTGGCGGACTCAATGCCTCAAATTCCTGGTCGGATCACCTTTCCGAAGCCTTCAATCCCGACAACCAGAGCCCCAACACAAACGTCAGCCTCACGCTGCGGGTGCCGCTATTCGACTGGGGCCGCAACGAGGCGGCTGTACAGAGGCAGATGGCCGGCATCGCCGTGCAGGAACGAAGGTTGGAAGAGGTAGTGGAGAACCTGAAAAGAGATGTCATCAACCGCGTACGCTCTGTAGAGAGCGCCATGCGACGCATGGAGATCCAGACGGCCAACCGTGTAGTGGCCGAGAGAAGTTACGAGATCAGCCAGCTGCGCTACGAACGCGGTGAAACAACGATCATTGAGCTGCTCAACGACCAGCAGCAGTACAACAGCACGCAGGAGAACTTCCTGAGTGCGCTCATCACGTTCGAGCAGGCCAAGGCGAGTTTAATGGAATACACGCTGTGGGACTGGGAGACCAACGAACCGGTCCGGCGGCGGACGTCGCCCCCGACGCCATTCGGCAAATAGGTTTACGGGGAAAGGTACTTAAAGTGTCTCACTGCGTCCTCTGACAGGGGCGCACACATCATCGAAGGAGGATTCCCGGTGCGGATCTTTCCTATATTCCGGTTCGTTTTTGCCGGATTATCAGTTGCCGTCCTCATCATGCCCGCTGCAGCTGGAACAGTTTCAGCCTTCCAGCAGCAGGAGATCGAGATACCGGGCCGGCAGGACGCCGACCTGGTTCTCGAGCTGCGGCAGGCGATCGACGTCGCCCTCGATAAATCTTACGGGATTTTCCAGATGCAGCAGCAGTTCCTGCAATACTCATATCTGCTGGAGGTCTCTCAGCGGGCTCTGAGGACACAGATAAACCTCAGTTCATCGGGGCTGCCCAATATCAGCCAGCGTATTGACGCTCAACTGCTGGGACAGCCGCCTGAACTCACTTACCTGAGACGCAACTCCACCTCGGGAGATTTAAGCCTCAGCATATCTCAACCGCTGATCACCGACGGCAGATTCTCATTCAATGCAGGTTTCTACGGAAGCCAGGCTATCCAGAACCTGACGGGAGGGCTGGACCTGAAGAACAGGTCGATTCAACCCTATGCGGGAATCGGATTCAGACAGCCCCTCTTCCAGTACAACCAGATCAAGGGCCAGCTGCGCAGCAATGAACTCTCTGTGCAGGGACAGCGCCTCCGCTATACAGAGGATGAACTGCGGCAGATTAACAGCGTCACGCGCAGTTTCTACAACCTCTTTCAGCAGCAGCAGAGGGTGGAAATAGCAGCCGAGAACTACCGGCAGAGCGAGATCAACTACCAGACAGGAGTCAGGCGTTACCAGGCGGCCCAGCAGAGCGAAGTTGTGATACTGGGACTGCAGGTGGACAAGGCCAATGTGCTGAGCGATCTCGAATCGGAGAAAACGGCTCTGGAGAGACTCCGCTTTGCATTCAACCGGGTAGTCGGCCTGCCGCTGGAAACGACCGTCTGGGTTGAGTCAACACTCGAATACAGGCCGATTGAGGTGGATGTGGACCGTGCGCTCGAACTGGCCATGCAGAACCGTTCAGACGTGCAGAGGCAGCGGATCCAGCTCGAACAGGACAATCTGACACTGAAGCAGCGGATCAGCGAAGGCCGCCTTGATCTGCAGTTCTCCGCCTCCTACAGCCTGACGGGCAATTCGACCCTCGGCGCTCTTGATTACGATGATCCGTGGTCGGATCATCTGAGCGCCGCCCTCAGTGCCGACAACCGCAGTCCCTTCACCAACATCTCGCTGACACTCCAGGTCCCCATTTTCGATGGGGGGATGAACTCGGCTTATGTAGAGAGGCAGATGTCGGTGATAAGTCAGCGGGAACGCGATATAGAGGAGACCCGCGCCGACCTCCAGGTAGAGGTGATAAACAGGGTGAGGGCAGTGGAGGGGACGATGCGCCTGGTGGAGATCCTGGAAGAGAACCTGCAGATAGCAAGGACCAGCTACCAGATAAGTCAGCAGCAGTTCGAGAGAGGTGAGATAGACCTCGAAACTCTGCTGAGGGCTCAGGATCAGAGAAGGAACACGGAAGACAGACATCTGGGTGCCTGGATAGCTTTCGAAATGGCAAAGGCGGACCTCAAGGAGATCACCCTGTGGGACTGGGAGACCAATCAGGCCGTAAGCCAGAGAACAGACTTCCCGGTGCCCTTCGGTGGATAAGCGTGCGGGAGGAACGGGACAAAAGCAGGGGCTGTTAACGTATATACTGAAAACGCTGAAACGTATCAGCGGCAGACAGGAGAAGCAGGAAAGGACATCAGATGGCATTTAGCGCCAGGTCACTGGTAAAACCACTGGTCATAACAGTAATCCTTGGCGGTGCAGTCTCTCTGGTCTACTGGAGGGTCACTTCAGAGAAGGAGAAGGAGGCTGCCGCGGTTCCCGAACTGGGCAGTGCAGAGGAGCAGGAAGCCGCACTTCAGGGACTCTTCCGGGGGACCGATCCGATTCCGGTCAAGGCCACTCCCGCCGTTCTGGGCACTCTCGTGCAGACCGTCCATGCCGAGGGCCGCGCCCAGCCGCTGCGTCAGGTCAGGGTGACCAGCCAGGTGAGCAGCCTTCTGGAGAGGGTGCTGGTCAAGGAGGGGGACTACGTCCGGGCCGGCCAGACCCTGATGGTAATCGACGATGAGCAGTACAGGCTGGAACTGGAGGATGCCCAGGCCTCACGGCTGCAGGCCAATGCAGACTATGCCGCGAGCCTTGACGAGACCGATACCGTCACCAGAGAGGGGCTGGAACTGCCGCAGGCGTCCATGAGCAGTGCGGAACTGCAGCAGATGGAAACGCGGTACCGACGGGCCCTCGACGCATACCGGCAGGGAAACATGGGAAAGGATGAGTTCCAGGAGATAGAGCTGGATTACAAGACGGCTCGGATCCTTGCGGGGATGGAGCGGGGGAATATACTGAAAGCCCGTCTGACACAGCGCCAGATAGCGGTCCAGAGGGCCGAGCGGAATCTGGAGCGCACCAGCGTCAAGGCCCCCTATTCAGGCTACGTAGCCGACCTCGACGTATCGGCTGGGGAATACATTTCGGGCAGCACACAACTGCTGACCCTGCTCGACCTGAGCACGATGAGAGTCCGGGTAGATGTGCTGGAGAGTGAAATAGCCCCCCTGAAGCCGGGAAGGAAAGCCGAGATAGAGTTCACGGCCCTGAAGGGTCAGGTTTTCAAGGGTACCGTGGTCTCGGTCAATCCGATCATCAATGCCCAGACCCGCACCGGCAGGGTGACGCTCGAGTTGAGCAACCCGGAGGGGAAGATCACTTCGGGCATGTTCGCCCGGGCGAGGATCTTCTCCAACAATATCGAGAACGTGCTGATGGTGCCTCTCGAGGCCATAGTAGAGAGGGACGAGAGGACCCTCGTCTTCGCAGTGGAGCAGTCGGAAACGGAAGATAAACCCGATATAGCCAAATGGCGATACGTGCAGCTGGGCGAGACCAACGACACCCACGTGATCGTGTATCCCACCGATAATCCTCACGAAGGTGTGAGGCCCGGCATGCTGATACTGATTGAAGGACACGTAAGCCTGCAGCACGACAGCCCGGTCAAACTGCTGGATATAGTGGACGCGGCCGTGCTCACTCCATAAAGGCGGATCCAGGCAGATATGGAAATGAACATCCATAGAGACTCCATTTCAGATTCGGAGATGCCCCGTGCACATATCTGAACTATCGATCCGCCGGCCTGTCGCCACCGCCATGTTCTTCCTGGCAGTTGTACTGATAGGTGCGATCAGTTTCAGCCGTCTTGCCGTAGACCTCTTTCCCAGTCTCTCATTTCCACGACTGGTGGTCTGGACCACATACACCAACGTCTCTCCTGAAGAGGTGGAGCAGTTCATTTCGGAGAGGATAGAACAGAGCCTTCTGCGGGTTCCCGGCATTCGCGAGATCCACAGCGTCTCACGCGAAGGGGTCAGCCTGGTCACGGTCGAGTTCAACTGGGATGTGGACATGGAGTATGCGATGCTCAACGTCCGCGAGAAACTCGATATCCTGCGCAGTCAGCTGCCCGAACTGGCAGGTCGTCCCACCATCCTGAAAGCCGATCCGAACGCCGAACCGATAATGAGCCTTGCTGTATCGGGCAGGGGCGGTCTCCACGAGATCAAGGGCCTGGCCGACAACGTTGTGAAGCGGCGCCTCGAACAGATTGACGGGGTCGCCCTGGCTGCTGTCACCGGAGGGACCGAAAGGCAGATACGGGTCGAGGTGAACAGGGAGATAGTCGAGTCGCTGGGGATCACCCTGCAGCAGGTCCAGAATGCCCTGGCCAACTCCAACATGATGTCCATGGGAGGCAACATCAACCGGGGCAGATTCCAGTGGTACCTGCGCCCGATCGGGGATTTCCAGACCATCGAAGACATAGAGCAGGTTGTGGTGGTCAGCAGGGGTTCCCGGCTGGTGAAGATATCAGACATCGGCGAGGTCGTGGACGGCTTCAAGGAACGGGACAACCTGACCCGCTTCAACGGTTCGGAGAGCATCGGTATCCTGGTACAGAAGGAGGCCGGCAGCAATACCAGCCAGGTCTCTTCCAAGGTGCATGAAGTTCTGGATGAACTGGAAGTGGAATACACCGGACTCGACGTGGCGATAGCCTTCGACCAGGCCGAATTCGTAAACAACAGCATCGGCAATGTGATCTGGGCGATCGCCCTCGGAGGCCTCTTCGCATTCCTGATGCTCTTCTTCTTCCTGCACGATATCAGGAATCCTCTGAACATCGGGCTGGCCATACCAATTTCGATCATCGCCACATTCAGCCTCCTCTATTTCGCCGGTATCACTCTCAACATGATGAGTCTCGGCGGGCTGGCACTTGGTGTCGGTCTGCTGGTCGACAACTCCATCGTTGTGCTGGAGAACATCTTCAGGCACCGGGAGGAGGGTGAAGACCGCTTCGAAGGAGCGATAAATGGTGCGCGCGAGGTGGCGATGGCCGTAACCGCCTCCACCTTTACGACCATCAGCGTCTTCCTGCCGATAATCTTCGTCCAGGGTGTCGCCGGGCAGCTCTTCCGCGACCAGGCTCTGACAGTGGCGTTCAGCCTTCTGGCTTCACTGATAGTATCGCTGACCATTCTGCCGATGATGGCCAGCCGGTTTCTGCACATGGAGTCGTTCATAAAGGAGAAGCTCGAAGCCGACAGGTCTGCCGGGAGAGATGCAACCGGGACGGCCGGAGGAGCTGCCGGCGTGATAGAAGAATTTACGCCGCCCGGGAAGCCTGCCGGATTCTTCAAGCGCATTCTTCTGGTCGTATCGTGGCCTTTCAGGAAGCTGTTTAAGCTTGTCAGGTGGGTGTTCCGACTGGCCGGCGGATTGATGAATGCAGCAGGCCGCATCCTGATGCTCGGTTTCTCTTCGGCGCTCCGGAATGTATCGCAGGCGGCCCGGAAAACGACGGCGCCTCTCTTCCGCGGTTTCGATCGCGCTTTCGAACGGTTCTCGAACATCTACCACAACGCACTCGAATGGTCGCTCGACCACCGCAGCAGGATCCTGGCCTTCTGCGGGGTGCTCATTCTGCTGGCACTGTGGATCGGGTACAGACTGGATAAGCGTCTGATACCGCAGGTAGATCAGGGGGAATTCAGCATCTCGATGGTGCTGCCGGCCGGTTCCAGCCTGGAGTCTACATCCGAAGCGGCAGCCGTCATCGAAGGCTGGCTGCTCGAAATGGAAGAGGTACAGCACGTATTCATGAATGCGGGTTTGATCCGGAGTGAAAGCGCGCTGGGCAGCCAGGATTCAGACATAAACATGGCCACGCTCAGGGTGCGGCTGAAGCCGAAGGCAGAGCGCAACACATTCGAGATAGTATCCGAGCTGCGCCAGCGGGGTACTCAGCTCTATGGAGCCGAGCTGACCTTCAATACAGGGGAAACGACCTTTACAGAGATCCTGGGCACCAGCCAGGCCGATCTGGCGGTCAAGGTGCGCGGGCTCAACCTCGATGTCATGCAGAAGCTGGCAGACGGGGTTGAGGAAAAGCTGGGCGACGTGGAGGGCCTGCGGGATATCAATTCGGATTTCGCCATCGGCAAACCGGAGATCCGGCTCACGGTGGACCGGCGCGTCACCGAGCAGTACGGCCTTTCTGTCAGGGCGGTAGTGGATATGGTCTCCTCGACGATAAAGGGGAACATCGCTACCGAGTTCCAGGACTTCGACAGGAAGGTTGAGGTTCTGGTCAGGGAGGGGGAGGCCGACCGGAAATCCCTTCAGCAGATCCTCTCTATGGGATTACCCCTTCCCACCGGCGGCGGGGATCGGATACCCCTGCGCGAGCTGGTGGACTGGCGCTACACCACCGGACCCAACGAGGTGAGAAGGGAAGCTCAGAACAGGCAGATCACGGTTTTTGCCAGCGTCGAGGGCCGCCGCCTCGATGACGCGATCGCCGAGGTGGAATCGCTGATGCTCGGCATGGCGGTACCCGACGGTTATGAAATCGTGGTCGGGGGTGTGAACGAAGAGATGAGACGGTCGTTCAGGAGTCTTTTCTTCGCCCTCGGGCTGGCGATCCTGCTGGTCTACATGATCCTCGCTGCACAGTTCGAAAGCCTGATCCATCCCTTTACCATCATGTCAACCGTACCTCTGGCAGTGATTGGCGTGGTGCTCGCCCTGCAGATATTCGGCGGGGGGATCAACATCATGAGCCTTGTTGGAATGGTCGTGCTGACCGGAATCGTGGTGAACGATGCGATCATCAAGGTCGACTTCATTAACCAGCTGAGGAACAGGGGACGTCCTCTGCGCCAGGCGATAGTAGAGGCGGGTCATTACCGACTGCGACCGATCATGATGACCACAGTCACGACGGTGCTCGGGTTGACGCCGTTGGCCCTCGGAATAGGTGCAGGCGCGGAACTGCGCAGTCCGCTGGCCGTGGCGGTGATAGGGGGGCTCATCTCGGCCACCGGTCTGACCCTGATCGTGATCCCGGTCGTCTATTCAATCATGGAAGGCATCAGGGGCGAAAGTCTGGGAGACCGCTCCACCTCATTCCAACCGGGTGGTGCGGGCATGCACCGTGAGGTCAGGTTGTGAAAAGTTCAGTCCTGACAAATCAGTGCCTGCGCCGTCCGGTTACCACAGCGATGGTCTTTACGGTCCTGCTGGCCATAGGTGTGGCCAGTCTGATCCGGATACCCCTGGAGACCTACCCGGAGCTGGAGATACCCAGGATGACCGTAAGGGGAAGCTGGAGCGAAGCGAGCCCTGAAGCGGTCGAGGCCTTCATGACCTCACCTCTGGAAGCAGAGGCCAGCACCCTGGCAGGCATCAAGGAGGTAAAGAGCACTTCGAGCCGGGGCAATGCCAGGATCGATCTGGAGTTCGCTCCCGATACAGATATGGACTTCGCCAGGCTCGAGCTGAACGAGAAGGTCTCCCGGCTCAGGGAATCACTTCCCCCCGGCGTCAATATCTCGATAAGCCAGTACGTACCGCCCGACATGCAGGAGGAGAACCTGCTGCAGTACACATTTACAGGGATGCAGAGCATCAACGAACTGCAGAAGTACGCCCAGGACCTGATCGAACGTCCGATGAGCGTGGTGAGCGGCGTGGCCGGCGTCTACATATCGGGTGGAGAGCAGAGGCAACTGAGGGTTGTCCTCGACAGGCACAAGACGGAATCGCTCGGTATTGACCACATGGAGGTGGCCCGCAACCTCCAGCAGATAGCCAGCATCGTCGAAACGGTGGGCCTGATAAAGAAGGACACCTACCAGTACAACCTGGTGGTCAGGGACGATTTCAATGATCTGAACACCCTGCGCAACGCCATCGTGGCCAGAAGGAGCGATCGTTTCATCCGGCTCGGTGAGATAGCACGTGCAGTGGATGGATACTCAGAGCCCAGAGGTTACCAGCGGCTGAACGGCCGGGCGAGGGTGGCGATCTTCATCAGTGCGGTGGCGGGCAGCAACATCATAGATGTAGCCCGGAGGGCGAAGGCGCGGATGGAAGAGATCCGCGAGACCCTGCCGGCGGGAACGCAGCTGATCGAGGAGAGAGACAACAGCGAAACGATCAGGAACGAGCTGGATGGACTCGAATTCCGCAGCGTACTGATCATATTCCTGATCTTCATCGTACTGCTCGTCTTCCTGCGCGGCATAGCCAATCCGCTGATAATTCTCTCCAGCATCGCTACCAGCGTGCTGTTGACGATCTCCCTCTTTTACTTCACGGGCGCATCTCTGAATATGATGACCCTGGCGGGGCTGGCACTGGGATTCGGGATGATGGTCGACAACTCGATAGTGGTGCTCGACAACATCCACCGGCACAGGGAGCGGGGCAGCGGCAGGCTGGCGGCGGCCAGCATAGGCACTTCGAGGGTGATGATGCCGATCCTGGCCGGGACGGCTACAACCATCATCGTTTTCCTGCCCTTCCTCTACCTGCAGGGTGAGCTGAGGGTCGTTTACATGCCCTTTGCCCTGGCGGTGGTAACGAGCCTGGCGTGCTCTCTGGTGGTTTCCTTCACGCTGATACCCAGCCTGGCTGCACGCGTGCTGGGAACGCCGGCCGCCCAGGCCGGAGCTGGGGGTGCCCGGTTCGACCCGGGATCAGGCAACAACCAGGTCAAAGAGGATCCGTGGAAGCTGGGAGAGCTGGAGATCGAGGAGGAGGCCGGGATCGTTCACGGCATGGATAAGGGAGCAGAGCATACTCTCAAGATAGGGGACAACATTTACCAGAGGGTTCTCCGTTTTATGCTGACCCACAAGATCATAGTCATACTCATCGTCCTGCCTGTCTTTGCCGGCTCATATCACGTTTTCGATACGAAGGTGACCAAGGGGCGCATCTGGCGGGCGTATGGACCCAGTCGGGAATACCTCAACGTCAGCATGAGAGCCCCAACCGGGTCAGATCTGGATGTGATGGAGGATCTGGTCAACAAATTCGAAGCGAAGCTGCTGCCGATTTACGAGTCGGGCCAGATAGAAGACTTCGAGACGAACATTACATCCCGCTATGCCGGCATCAGGATCAGCTTCCCCGAGGATGTGATCAGGGGGGGGATTCCCTATCTGGTCAAGGATCAGCTTTCGGTGTTCGCAGGCCTGCTGGCCGGCGGTATGAATATCAGCGTCACCGGATTCGGCGACTACTTTTCGGCGGGCAGCTTTGGGAGTTCATCGTACAGCTCGAGAATCAAGTTCCTTGGTTACAACTACCTGAGGGTGAAGGAGCTGGCGGAGGAGCTGGCGGAGCGGCTGAAGCGCAACCCCAGGATCCGCGAGGTGGACACAAATTACGGATCGTTTTCGCGCGGTGCCGAAAAGCAGATAGTGCTCCGGTTCGACCGTGAGGCGCTGGCTGCCCACGGGCTGACCGCCAGGGATATGATCTACTTCGTCGGCCGCTACGTCAGGACGACATCGGGTGGAAGGGTCACCTACGGAGGGGAGGAGATCGATTTCCAGGTTAAGGTGGATGGCTATGACGATCGCGACATCATTGAACTGATGAACGCAACAGTAACTACACGCAACCGTGGCAAGGCACGGATGCGCGATCTGGGCGAAATGACCATCGAGCCGGTCATGGGTACGATCCAGAGGCAGGACCAGCAGTACACGCGTACCGTAGGGTATGAATTCCGCGGTCCATACAAGATGGGTGAAAGGGTTCGCGAACAGATCATGGATTCCACGATCCTGCCCAATGGCTACGAGTTCGATGAGAGCGAACGGATCTGGCAGACCGAGGAGGAGAAGCAGCAGCTCCTGCTGGTGCTCGGCTTTGCCCTTCTGCTTGTCTACATGCTGACCGCCGCACTCTTCGAGTCCTTCTTCCACCCCTTCACGATCATCCTGACCGTTCCACTTGCGATGATCGGCGTATTCCTCGGCTACTGGTTCTTCAGCAAGGGATTCGACAGGTCGGCCTACGTCGGAGTAATCCTGATGGGGGGGATCGTGGTCAACAACTCGATCATCCTGGTCGACCATATAAACTCCCTGCGCCGCTTCCTGCCGCGTCGCGACGCGGTGGTGCGGGCAGCCAGAGAGAGGGCCCGTCCGATCCTGATGACTACATTCACAACCGTGATCGGACTGATGCCGCTGATAATCCTCGCCGAGGAAGGGCAGGACCAGTGGTACACCCTGGCGTTTACGATCTGCGTGGCGCTGCCTGTGGCCACATTCTTCACCCTGACCATTATTCCCCTCGTCTACGAGCTGATGGATTCGATGCAGACACAGTTCAGGAAGGGTATCGGAACGCTGGCGCTGGCTGCGCAGGGTGAGCAGGCTTCTCCCGAGAAATCCTGATTCAGCCCCTTTTATGCTGTAAAATGTGGCGGAAGTCTTAACAGGTGGCCACATTCTCAAGAGACAATCACTTGCATGGAGGAATTTACGTGTCGAGAAGTTCTACTCTTTCGTGGCAGATGTATGCGGTTACAGCCCTCATCGCACTCACCGCAGGCGGCATCGGCGGCAGACTGGCACCACCGGTTCCCCGGGCCCGCGCAGAAGGGATTTTGTGGGCCGCACCCGGTTACGGGATAGAGATGCCGGCCCGGCAGGAGGAGGGTCAACCTGCTCAGACTCAGCAGGTCCCGAAACTCGGGTTCATCAGATCGGATATCATTCTGAGCATGCACCCCGGTGTGCCCGGCATTCGCGCCAGCATCGAGGAGCAGCTGAGGGCGTGGCAGCGGCAGCAGGAAGACATGCAGGCCAGGGCCGAAGCTCTTCAGAATGAATTGAGGACGGCCCAGCTGAGCCCGGTCAGGCGCCGTACCCGGCAGGAGGAGCTACAGCAGACGATCGACGAACTTAACCAATTCCAGACCCAGATGTGGTCTTCGGGCGGTCTGGCGGAGCAGAAGGAACAGGAACTGATGCAGCCGATCTTCGACGAGATAGATGCCGTAATCAGGGATATAGCGGAGGGGCAGGGGTTCCACCTGATATTCGATGCTTCTGCCGGCGGGCTCCTCTTCGGGCATCTCGATATGGACCTGACGAGACAGGCGATGGATAAACTCGGGATCGAACCGCCTGCAGAATGAATATCACATTCCACGGCGGTGTTCGCACCGTTACGGGCTCGAAGCATCTTCTCGAGCTTCCCGACTGCCGCCTTCTGCTCGAGTGCGGGCTCTCCACCCATGCAGATCGCGATGAACTGCTCGACTACATGCGCGGAATGTCGTCGCCACCCCGTACAGTCTATATCGTTCACGGGGACGAAAAGCAGAGCCTCGCCTATGCATCTCACCTGCAGGGCGAAGGGTTCAACTAAGTCCACGTCCCGCACGAAGGTGATTCCTTCGACCTCCTTTCAGGCAGGCAGGTCGGGGGGCGATGAGGGGTGGTTATATGAGTCAGCTCGAAGCAGATCTCTTTGAAGGGGAAGGATTCGACAAGGGCCACTGGATCGAAGACCTGAAACCGGGCCTGACCGTCAAAGGGGTATTCGCCGTTTCCCGCGCAGCGGCAAGACCGAAGAAGGATGGCTCCTCCTTCCTTAGCCTCGAACTTCAGGATAGAACCGGACGGATGACAGCCGTTGCATGGGAGCACGCCCACCTGGCTCCACAGCTCGAGCGCGGTGCGGTCGTGCGCGTATCGGGTGTGGTCGACACCTACCGGGAGAGACCTCAGGTGAAGGTTCTCCAGATGGAACTGATGACAGGGGATGTTCCGCCGGAGTTGTTCCTGCCGGGGGGCCACCAGGAGAGAGAACTGCTCGAAACGCGCGTGGCTGAGGTGCGCTCAAAGGTCGAAACTCCATATCTGAAAGATCTGCTCACAAAGGTGTTCGATGAAGATCAGCTCCTGGGGCCGTATCTGGAGGCCCCTGCAGCCAAACTGCGGCACCAGGCCTACGTCGGCGGCCTGGCCGAGCACAGCCTCAATATGGCGGAACACGCCCTCCATTGTGCCGGATTCTACCCCGAACTCGACAGGGACCTGCTTGTCGTTGCAGCACTTTTTCATGATATCGGAAAAATTTTCGAGTATCGCGTTGATACCTCAATTGATTATTCAGATGAGGGAAGGCTGGTGGGACATATCGTAATAGGGGAACGACTGGTCCGTCAGGCAGCGGATTCGATCGCCGATTTTCCTGAAGAGGTCAAGATGCACCTCAGCCACCTGATATTAAGTCATCAGGGGAGGCTGGAATACGGATCTCCTGTGAAGCCTCAGTCGCTCGAGGCCGTCGTGCTTTACGCGCTCGATCTCCTCGATTCCCGCGTGGCGACCTTCCGGGACATACGGGACAGCCACGAGGGGGAGGATCGAACCTGGAGCGATTATGACCGTCTCGACGATCGATTCTGGTATCTGAAGGGTGGCGTCGGCTGATATATCCTCCCTGAAGCAGCGCGCCCAAGTGCCCCTAGTCAGGAATTCGGGACACTAAAAACAAGGAGCAGGTGTGGTAAAGAATTCATCCGGTCATCCGGTCAATAACCTGGTTGTGGTGGAATCACCGGCGAAGGCCAGGACAATCGAACAGTATCTGGGCGAGGGATTCACGGTCCTGGCCAGCATGGGACACGTGCGCGATCTGCCTAAGAAGGATCTGGGTGTGGACCTGGAGGGGGGAACCTTTGAGCCCAAATATGTCTCGATACGGGCCAAATCGAAGGTGATGTCTGAACTGAAGAAGGCGGCTGAAAAGGCCGAAACGATCTACCTGGCGACCGACCACGACAGGGAAGGAGAGGCGATCGCGTGGCATGTAGCCGTCCTGCTGGGCGAAAAGGACCCTGTCGGAAACCCGCGTTACCGCAGGCTGATATTCAACGAGATAACCAGGTCTGCAGTCACCGAAGCGCTCGATCACGCATCAGAGATCGACTGGAACAAGGTGAAGGCCCAGAAGGCCCGGCGTGTGCTCGACCGTATCGTAGGCTATCAGGTTTCTCCACTGCTCTGGAAGGCTCTCTACAGGGGTCTGTCGGCCGGCCGGGTGCAGAGCGTAGCCCTCAGGCTGATCTGCGAGCGGGAGAGCGAGATCGATGCGTTCGTACCCAGGGAGTACTGGACCCTCGAAGCGCTCTTCGAAACGGCGGTCGAAGGGGGTCGGGTAACGTATGAAGCCACACTCGACAAGGTGGATGGCAAATCCCCGGAGGCGGGCAGTGAGGCGGAAGCCGATGATCTGGTCGCAGCCGCCAGCCGGCAGTCCTACAGCATTGCCGGCGTCGAGAAGAAGGAGAGGAAGAGGAATCCGGCCCCCCCATTCATCACCAGCACACTGCAGCAGGAGGCCGCCCGCAAGCTGGGTTTCCCCGCCCGCAGGACCATGTCGGTGGCCCAGCAGCTCTACGAGGGAATCGAGATCCCGGGAGAGGGCTCGGTCGGGCTTATCACTTATATGAGAACCGATTCGGTCAGGGTCGCAGCGGGAGCTGTCGTGGCAGCAAGGGAATTGATTTCGGCCGAATACGGCAGCGATTACCTGCCCGAAAAACCAAAGGTATACCGAAGTCGAAAAGGTGCGCAGGACGCTCACGAAGCGATAAGGCCTACCGATCCTGCACATCTGCCCTCCACGACCAGTGCACATCTCGACAGGGATCAGCTCCGGCTCTACGAGTTGATCTGGAAGAGATTCGTGGCCTCGCAGATGAACGCAGCAGAATTCGAAGCCACGACCGTGCTCACGAAGGGAGGGCGGTTCCAGTTCAGGAGTACCGGCTCGGTGCTCACCTTCCCCGGCTTCCTCGCCCTGTACAGGGAGGGGAAAGACGAGGAGAACGGCGCGGAAGAGGGTGAGAAGGAACTGCCTGCAGGTTTGACCGAAGGGGCTGAGGCGGTGATGGAGGAGCTGGCAGGAGAGCAGCATTTCACCAAGCCGTCCCCCCGTTTCACAGAAGCCTCACTGATCAAGGAACTGGAACAGAACGGCATCGGTCGGCCCTCCACCTACGCGCAGATTATTTCGGTGCTGCTCGATCGCAGGTATGTTGAACGGGAGCGGAAAAGCCTGATGCCAACCGATCTGGGACGCCAGGTCAGCGAGCTGCTCGTGGATCTCTTTCCCGACATATTCCAGGTCGAGTTCACCGCCGGTATGGAGGATGAGCTGGACAAGGTGGAATCGGGTCAGGATGAATATGTCGATGTGCTCGGTTCGTTCTACGAACCGTTTCAGCGCGACCTGGAGGAGGCCATGACCCGCCTGAAGGAGATCAAAAAGAAACTTCAGGAGGAGACGGAGGAGGTATGCGAGGAATGCGGCGAGCCGATGGTGATCAAGTGGGGCCGCAGGGGACGCTTCCTGGCATGCAGCGGATACCCCGGGTGCAGGAACACCCGCTCACTGGAAGAGGAAGAGTCGGCCCCGGTCGATGTGAAGTGTCCCGAATGCGAGTCGGAAATGGTCGTGAAGAACGGACGGTTCGGCAAGTTCCTGGCATGCAGCCGCTATCCAGAATGCAAGGGCACCAGGCCCTTCCTGATCGGAGTCGATTGTCCGGAATGCGGGGAGCCGATGTCGGAGAAGCGAACCAGAAAGGGTCGTGTATTCTTCGGCTGCACCAACTATCCGACGTGCAAATTCGCAAGCTGGGATCCGCCGGTGCAGAAGGAGTGCCCGGTCTGCGGCTGCTCGATACTTGTCCAGAAAGGTGCCAGATCGGGTACTCTTCATTACAGTTGTCCCAGGTGTAAGAGCGTTCTCGATCCTGAATCTCTCTGACCCGCCCGCAGGGGTGAGGAAATGAGCCAATCGTTGCGTGATCTGATCGATCCCTTTACCGAATATCTCCTGTCGGTTCGTGCGCTCTCACAGCACACCGTTACGGCATATTCGAAGGATGTCAGACAGTTCACATCATGGGTGAAATCGCACACGGGAGAGAACCTGCCCCCCTCAGCGGTTGATCACAAACTTCTGAGATCATTTCTGGGCACTCTCCGCAGCCGGGGGTATGCACCCGGAACCGTATCGAGGAAGCTGGCCAGCCTTCGCGCATTTTTCAGGTACCTTCAGCAGTCGGGCATAACCGATCACGACCCTGCCTCTCTGCTGCAGTCACCCCGACTGCCTCAGCGGCTCCCCACATACTTCAGCAGGGCCGAGATGGCAGAAGCGCTGAAGGGTGGCGATGGAGATGATTTCCAGGTGGTGCGCGACCGCGCGATACTCGAGTTTCTGTACAGCACGGGGATCCGACTCACAGAGTTGATCGAACTCGATATCGAATCTGTCGACAGGCGGGACCGAACTGTGAGGGTTATGGGGAAAGGCAAAAAGGAGAGAATCACTCCCGTGGGCGGGCCCGCTCTGAAAGCTCTCGGCGATTACCTGGGCGCCCGATCTGAATTATTGAGTAAGAAAGGTCGTACAGGTGCAGTGGCGCTCTGGATCAATCGATCGGGCAACAGGCTGAGCGGCCGCAGTGTGCAGAGGATGGTCAGACGCTATCTGCGCAATGTGACCGACAGAAAGAAGGTGAGCCCGCACGTGATAAGGCATACATTCGCCACCCACCTGCTCGATGCGGGAGCCGATCTGCGCGCGGTGCAGGAACTGCTGGGCCACGAGAGCCTCTCGACCACACAGCTGTATACGCACCTTACCACCGACAGGCTTAAACAGGTTTACGAGAAGGCCCATCCGAGGGCCGACAGGGAATACCGACCGGAAGGGAAGAGGTCATGAAGAGTGATATAAAAAGAGCAATCTCAACCACCATCCTGGGCATAGCCCGGGACGGAAAGGCCGCCCTGGGAGGTGACGGCCAGGTCACATTCAACGACACCATCGTCAAGCACGGGAGTACAAAGATCAGGCGGCTGCACGACGATACGGTCCTGACGGGATTTGCGGGGGCGGCGGCAGACGCCCTGACCCTCTTCGAGAGATTCGAAGAGAAACTGGATGCGCACAAGGGGAACCTGCGGAAAGCTGTGGTGGAACTAGCAAAAGACTGGCGGACCGACCGCTTCCTGCGCAGGCTCGAAGCTCTTCTGGTCTGCCTCGATACCGAACATTCATTTGTGATCTCCGGGACGGGCGACATTATCGAACCGGACGACGGGATCGTGTCCATCGGTTCAGGAGGGGGGTATGCGCTTGCAGCATCAAGGGCATACCTGGCGGCCGATCCGGAGATGGAACTCAAGGATGTAGTCGAGCAGTCACTGCTGATCGCATCGCGCATCTGTCCCTATACGAACGATCAGATTTCACTGATGACCCTCCCCGACCAGGAATTGAAATGACAGATAAGAGGCAATCGTCGGAGGAGCTGACTCCGGGGCAGATCGTTGAACAGCTGAACAGATACGTAATCGGGCAGGACGACGCCAAACGAGCCGTTGCCATCGCGCTGCGAAACCGCTGGCGCAGGCTTCAGGTTCCTGAAGAACTGCGGGAAGAGATAGTACCAAACAACATCATCCTGATCGGACCGACAGGTGTAGGCAAAACAGAGATATCCCGGCGCCTCGCATCGCTTGCGAGGGCTCCCTTCATAAAGGTGGAGGCGAGCAAGTTCACCGAAGTAGGCTATGTGGGACGCGATGTCGAATCGATCATCCGCGACCTGGTCGACCTGGCCGTCAGCATGGTGAAGTCGGAATTCCTGGAGGAGGTGCAGGAACCGGCCCTGCGCAACGCCGACGAGAGGATCCTCGATCTGCTCCTGCCGCGTCCCTCCAGACAATTCCCCGTGCAGCCGGCTCCTGCTGCCGGCGAGCCCCTGGAGGAGGACGGTCGGGAGAGGGAGGAATCGTGGGAGAGAACCAGGGAGAAGCTGCACAGCCAGCTGGCGGCAGGAACGCTGGACGAAAGGGAGGTAGAGGTTGACATGCCCGCCGACCAGCACCCCATGATCTCGGTGCTGGGTCCTGTGGGCCTGGAGGAGATGGGTGTCAACCTCTCCGAGCTCTTCTCAGGATTGATGCCGCAGAAGAGCAAGAAGCGCCGGGCAAAGGTGAGTGAGGCCAGGAAGATCCTGCAGCAGGAAGAGGCTTCCAAGCTGATAGATATGGACAAGGTGATCACCGAGGCGCTGAAACGGGTCGAGCAGAACGGGATAGTATTCCTCGACGAACTGGACAAGGTGGCCGGCGACAGGGGCGGTTCCGACTTCCACGGACCCGATGTGAGCCGCGAGGGTGTGCAGCGCGACCTGCTGCCGATAGTGGAGGGGAGCACAGTGACCACTAAATACGGGATGGTCAAAACCGATCACATTCTCTTCATAGCCGCCGGGGCCTTCCACGTCTCGAAACCGAGCGACCTGATACCTGAGATGCAGGGTCGCTTCCCGATACGCGTGGAACTCTCCAGCCTGACCACGGCCGATTTCATCCGGATACTGACAGAGCCCGAGAACGCCCTTATAAAGCAGTACACTGCACTGCTGGCCACCGAGGGGGTGACGCTCGATTTCGAGGTGGGTGCGATAGATGAGATCGCCAGGGCGGCCAGCCTTGCAAACGAGCGGGCAGAGGATATCGGTGCCAGGCGCCTGCATACGATACTGACACTCCTGCTCGAGAATATACTCTTCGACGTTCCCGAGAGCGGAAAGAAAAGGTACTCCATAACACCGGAAGATGTTGGAGAGAGGCTCGAGGATATCATCGCCGACGAGGATCTGAGCCGCTACATACTGTAAAAGCGGCTTTCATGAATCGAGCATTACAGATACCGCTGCTTGAAAGAGGACCGCAAGATGGCTGACCGCAAAGACTTCCTGGACATCTCCGATCATTCACGCGAGGAGCTGCTGCATTCTCTTGATGAAGCGGAAAGGATCAAGAAGGATCTGAAAGCGGGCAGGGGGTGTGACGCGCTGGCCGGAAAGACCCTGGCGATGGTCTTCCAGAAGCCGTCGGCGCGGACCCGGGTATCCTTTGAAGTGGGCATGTACCAGCTGGGCGGTTATGCGCTCTACCTGGCGCCTGCCGACATCGGACTGGGCAAAAGGGAATCGGTGGCCGATATAGCCAGGGTACTGGCCCGCTACAACGACGGCATCATGGCCAGGGTCTTTGCCCACGATGATGTGCTGCAGCTCGCACGGTTTTCTGACGTGCCTGTCATAAACGGGCTCTCCGACCTTCTGCATCCCTGTCAGCTGATGGCGGACCTTCTGACCATCAGGGAACACAAGGGAAGGATTGAGGGCTTGAAGGTGGCCTTTGTCGGAGATGGCAACAACCTGTGCAACTCGTGGCTCAACGCCGCATTACGGCTCGAATTCACTCTCTCTATTGCAGTCCCCGAAGGGTATCATCCCGACAGGGAGATCTTCGAAGGAGCGACGGCCGCCAATCCTGATATATCGGTTACCCACGCACCTTCAGAAGCGGTCGAAGAAGCAGATGTTATCTATACCGATACCTGGACCAGCATGGGTCAGGAAGAGGAGGCTGTAAAGCGGAGAGAAAACTTTACCGGTTTCACCATAGATGAGGAACTGGTGAGCAGGGCGGCCTCGGACGTGATAGTGATGCACTGCCTGCCTGCCCACCGGGGTGAGGAGATCACCGACGCGGTAATCGATGGTCCCCACTCTGTGGTATTCGATGAGGCGGAGAACAGGCTTCACGCACAGAAGGCTATCCTGGTCGAACTCATGGGTTGAGGGTTGATTTTCCTGACCCGGCGTAAAATTCTTGTTTCCACCCTGGAAACACACCAGTTCCCATCCGGAGATTGCTCGCCGGCAACAGCCGGACTCGCGGTCCACAGAACAGACTCCGGATGGGAACTATCTTTGCTGATACTGTTTAAAAGAGATCGATCACTATTCCCAGCAGGAAATCCACACCCGACCAGTCGATCGTCAATGAATCGCCGGTAACCGAGTTGGTCAGTTTGTCGCCGGCCTCATCGGTGGGATCTCCCACGTCACCCAGTCGCATGCGGACCGATCCCGCCAGGCTCAGGGGACCGCCCAGATCGTAAATGCCCGTCCACGAAAAGAGGGCTCCCACCCCCGTTGCGGTTCCCTCCTGATCGATCATGGCCAGAGATCCCATGCCCGCGGCCAGTGACAGTTTCGAGGCGGGGAAGAGAACGGCGGCGGCACCGACGTGGTAGGAGAGCTTCTCTGTGAACTGGAAGGAGCGTTCGATTCCCGCATGGAGAGGCCACCCCTCAGCGCTGTAATAGAGGAAACTCTCCACCGGCCCCGATCCCGGGTCGAATGTGAAGTCGATGCGGGAGTTATCCGCCACTCTCTCCATGCCTGCAAAGATGCTCCAATCGGGGCCGAGGCGATATCTGACCTCAATCCCGAAAGTCAATCCGTCGGTCAACTGATTGAGACCCTTATCGAGTCCGGCACCGCCGTCGTTGACGGGAGTTGTGAGCAGCATGTTGTCGACCCGGATCATATTGTTGACAGATCTCTGGGAAAAGGATGCCCAGCCTCCGAAGAGGGAGATGCTCAACCTGCCGCCACCGGAAGCAACTCCCTTCGCAGCGGCTGTCGACGCTGACTGTGCACGGATCTCTCCGCCGTGGATCAGCACTGTGGCGGTCAGAGGGATCAGAAGCAGTCGTAAACCTGGATGCAGGCGCATCAGCATGGCGGTGCCGTACCTTTCAGTATCCCCGATTGAAAACTCTCAGTGCCCTGTCACGCAACAACCGTGGCATTCGAGCGGCGCCGAATCCCGACCGGCTGCGTTCCGCCTCCTCGCCCAAGGAGCCTGCCGGAGAAACGCTCCGGCTGCGGATTGCGCTGGCATCCGGCTGGCGGCGTTGGTTTTCACAGAAGGTCCTCGACGTAGCACAGCGGCTACGTCTCCGGGTCTTCCGCTCAACCGCCTGGCCATCCTGCACCAGCGCAACCCTCGCTATCGTCGGATTCTCCGGCAGGCTCCTGGACACCGCTATGCCTCGTCGCCGCGCCTTGCAGGCCGGACCCGGCATCACTCTCGGTGCCGACATTTGTCACGTGACATGACACTAACGGATCTTTCTCAGAAGTTCGCCGGCTTCTTCCTTGTACCGGGCATCTTCAAAGAATACGGCCGGCAGACGACCAACAGCCTCGAATTCCTGGCGGGCCATGCTGTCCTGGTCCATCTCCAGGTAGGTTTTACCCAGCTCGAGGTGATGGTTGATGTTGTCCGGCTCAACCTGGAGTGCCCGCAGAAAGAGGCTTACCGATTCTGTATTGGATGCAGGAGGCAGTCCGCCGAAAATGATCTTCGCAACAGCTTTGAGGGCCCAGGAGAGGTTGGCTACCTCCCTGTGCCAGCGGGCCAGCCCATGCAGGGAACCGGGATGCCGGGGATCGATCGAGAGTGACTTTTCAAAGACCTCCTTGATCTCCTTCGACATGTTCACCTTCTTCTTGCCGCCGCGATGCAGTGCGAGCCTGCCGAGGGCCTGCCCGAGCTGGAAATGGCCCTCTGCATCTGCAGGATTGGCTGCGACGGCCCGACGTGCGAAGGCGACCGCCTCTTCGTACATCGGTTCCTGCTCCTTTTTATCCAGGCTGCGGGCGCGCCCTGTAATGTTATCCGACATGAGACAGAGCAGAACGTAATTATCGGGATCGGCGTTGAGAGCGGGTCTGATAAGGTCAACCGCCGCAGCATACTCTCCGGCTATGTTGAGTTCATCAACGCGGGCCTGCAGTTGAGAAATGTCCTGCTGGGCACTGGCCGGAACAGGTGCAAGGATGAGCACCGCAAATGAGAATGCCAGGACATATTCTGCACTTTTATACAAACGAAAACTGGACAAGTGCGTCTTCTCCTTTAGAAGGGGATTGGTGTCAGGGGTTGTGTGGATGGTAAGCGCCCGGAGCGATTCTGGCAAGCACCTGCTCATTCATGATGCAGGCAGTTGCGACATGGCTGATTGGCATCTTGACACACAGGGATGCCAAACATACCATAGCGTCTGCTTTCGAACGAATACGAAATTCCGCACTCCCCGAACCAGAGCTCTCCCGCCGTCCGGGAGGGCAATGCCACAGGGCGGAGCATACTTCAGGAGGAGTAACAGATGCTCGATCTTTTCTACGATGGCGGACCGTTCATGTACCCGCTGCTCATCACCCTAATCTTCGGAATGGGAGTGATTTTTGAGCGTTTCTGGGCACTGGCACGGGCAAGCATCAACACCCGGAAATTCCTGCAGCAGATCAAGATCGCGTTGAGGGAAGAGGGTATTTCTACCGCACAGGAGATCTGTGCGAGCACGCGCGGTCCAGTTGCTTCGATTTTTCATGCAGGATTGATGCGGGTTGACCGCGGCCTCGAGCACGTCGAGAAGGCCATCGAGAACGCCGGTACGATCGAGATGTCCTTTCTCGAGAGGGGACTCGTCTGGCTGGCGACCGTCGCGAACATCGCACCGATGCTCGGGTTCCTTGGAACCGTTTCCGGTATGATCGGTGCGTTCGCTTCCATCGCGGCCGCCGGTGACGTTAACGCTACAATCGTTGCCAGCGGCATCTCCGAAGCGCTGATCACTACCGCCACCGGACTGGCCATCGCCATTCCCGTTCAGGCTGCGCACAACTACTTTGTATCGCGGATCGACAGGCTGATCATCGATATGGAGGAGAGCGCCAATGATCTGATCGATTACCTGATCGAAATGGAGATGGAGAAGACAGCATAGTGACAGGACACTAGGGAGCTAAAGATGGCAGCAAAGAGAAAGAAGGAAAAAAGGGCGGAGCCGGAGATCCCGACTGCCTCCATGGCTGATATCGCCTTTCTACTTATCATCTTCTTCCTGGTGACCACCTCCTTCAACCAGGAGATGGGTATTACTCTGACCCTGCCTCCCATCTCAGAAGCCGAGGAAGTACAGGTCAGGTCGAAGAACATTCTGAACATCTGGGTAAATGCCGCCGGAGAGGTGCTGCTGGCAGAAGAGATCGTATCTATCCAGCAGATAGAACCGGAGGTAAGGCGGCGCGTTCAGGAGAATCCTCTGCTGATCATATCCCTCAAGACCGACAGGGATACAGATTACGATACATTTGTTCAGGTTCTCGACAAGGTAATGAAGGCGGAAGCCAAGAAGATTTCACTCGCTGAACCAGATTGATAAGATATGCCCAAAATCGAAAAACAACAGAAAGCCGACGTGGCGATCCCGACGGGATCGATGGGTGACATCGTATTCCTGCTGTTGATCTTTTTCATGGTCACTACTGTTTTCGTCGTCTACAGGGGGATCATGGTGGAGCGCCCTCGTGCTGAAATGACAAAGCGTCTGGAGATGAAGCGCGGTCTGGCATACATGTGGATCTCGGCCGATGGCCGGATCAACATTGATGATCACGACGTCTCCGTGAATATGATCGCACAGTTCATCTATCCAAAGAGACTGGCGGAACCGAAACTGATGGTTTCGATCATCGCCGACGTCCGTGCACCGTATGGAACCGTAGCGGACGCGATGCGTCAATTAAGAGAGGCTGACGCACTGCTTGTGAATTTTGCCACACTTCACACCCGATAGTTTGTTCTGGAGGTGAACTCTCATGGCTACCGGATGGCGTAATCCAAGTCACGACCTCAAGGAGAAGTCGAAGACCGTACTGGAACAGTCGCTGACACTCAGCGTTGCCCTGGTAACAATGGTCTTCCTGACCTATCAGACCTTCGAGGTCCGTGCATACGAGGGATCGGGAGAGACCCAGATCGTGAATATCGAGGAGATCCCCGAGACCGAGCAGATGAAGAAGCCGCCGCCACCGCAGCGGCCCCAGATCCCGGTAGCGACCGAGTCGGAGGACATCCCGGAAGACGTGACCATCATGGACACAGAGGTCGACCTCAACGCGCCGCCGCCGCCGCCACCGCCACCTCCGGGAGCTTCCCGCAGTAATGAATCACCGGTATTCTTTGCATGGGAGGAAGCACCAGAACTGCGGAGGATCGTCAAGCCTGATTATCCTGAGATCGCCCGGAAAGCCGGTGTGGAAGGCAAAGTCATCATGAAAATCATCGTGGATGAGCTGGGCAACGTCATCCAGGCCGAAATAATGATCGAAGAACCCCCCGGTATCTTCGGAAAGGCTGCAATTGACGCAGTAATGCAGTACAAGTTCAAGCCTGCCAGGCAGAGGGATAAGGCGATCAAGGTACAGATGGGTCACACTATCATCTTCACACTGCAGGACACCAGACCGCCGCCCGGCTGATACAGATAGAGAAATAGCAGGACTTTGGATAATGGGGTGCCGGGGCTGTTTGGCCTGGCGCCCCCTTTTTCGTATGTTGAACATTGCAGAACACGTTGAACAATGGTCGGCGACTATTCGTATAGTAGGACAACAGGTCTCAAAACAACGGATACTTACTCATGACAGAACAGGAAGAGACCGGATCGATTGAATCCCCCGTGCCCGAAGAATCTGGAGCCGGAATCGCAGAATCGGTCAGTTTCGTTCAGCAGGTTATCCTCGTTTTCACGGATCCTGCGAGCGTGTTTGAAAAGCTGGTGGCACATCCCAGGTGGATCGGGGCATTTCTGCTTGTGATGGTTGTTTCGATAGCCGGAACGCAGGCCTCCTATCCATTGATGATGGATATGCAGAGGAAGATGGCTGAGCGGAACATCGAGAACCGGCAGCTCACTCCTGAGCAGGAAGAGATGGCTTTGCAGCGGTTCTCACGGGCCGCAACGCCTGCGACACGCATCGTAACGGTGGTCTTCCAGGCATTAGGTCAGCTGATCTGGCTCGTTATAATGGCCGGCATCCTGATGTTCGGCGGGAATATCCTCCTGGGTGGAGAGTCGACCTTCAAGACTGTGATGGCGATTGCGGCGTACTCGTGGCTTGTGCTGATCCCCAAGGTTCTGCTCACCGTGCCGTTGATGCTCGCCAAGGGGAGTGCGGCCGTCTCCACCAGCCTTCAGATACTGATACCCTCAGACCGGTGGATGACACCACTGGGCGCAGCCCTGGGTGCAGTTGACCTTTTCTCAATCTGGATGATCGCTCTCGTTATAACGGGCATCTCGATCGCCTACAGGTTCAGCCGGGCCAGAGCTGCAATACTGGTGATCAGCCTCTACCTGCTGATGGTGCTCGTCGGTATCGGGCTGATGGCCGTTTTCGGCAGCATGATGGTATAAGCACATATGAGCCTGTCCGAGAAACACTCCGGCTGCGGCCTACGCTGGCATCCAGCTGGCGGCGTTGGTCTTCGCAGAATATCCTCGACGTAGCGCAGTGGCTACGTCTCCGGGTATTCCGCTCGACCGCCTTGCCATCCGGCGCCGGCGTAATCCTCGCTATCGTTGGTTTCTCGGACAGGCTCATACTGCAGAAAGAGGAAAATAAAATCTTCAGGAGCAACAAAATGGCACAATACAGGTACCGGTTTCCGCTCGCTCTTCTAACGGTGATCGTTCTGGTCGCCGGTTCAGAACCTGTGTCCGCCCAGCAGCCCCTCAACCTCGATTCGTGCATTGTGGAGGCGCTGGCACATAATCCGCAGATCGGCAGGGCCCGGCAGCAGGTGAAACTGAGCGAACTGCAGAGGCGTCAGGCCTCCAGTGCACTTCTGCCGTCGCTTTCCCTCACCGGCGCCTTCTCCAGGTATACCAGCGTATCGCCCCAGAGGCTCCTCAATCCAGCGACGAACCAGATCGTGGAGGGAAGCTCGACCGCCCTGACCACGATGACATACTATTCGGGCCTCAATCTCTCACAGTCCCTTTACAACAGGTCGACAACGGCTCTTTACACCCAGGCGAGGGCAGGGGAGCAGACCGCCATTGCAGAGGCCGAAATGCAGAGCCAGCTGGTGGTGCTGCAGGTCTACCAGGCCTACTACTTCCTGCTGCGCGCCCAGCGGAACCTGGAAGTGGCCGAGACGGACACAGGCTACAACACAGAACTGCTGCGGCAGGTGAAGACGATGTTCGAGATGGGCAACAGGGCGAAGGTGGATGTCCTACGTCAGGAAAGTGCCCTGGCACAGTCGCAGCAGCGCCTGATCTCGGCAGGGAACAGCGTCAAGAAGGCCAGGGCCGAGCTGAATTTCCAGATGGGTGCGGATCCGACGCGTCCCCTGGAGATAGTTGACGACCTGGAGCTGGTACCGCAGGAGGTTTCATTCGAAGCCTCTCTCGAGCAGGCAATGGTGTCGCACCCCGTTATCCGGCAGGCGTCGCTGAGGATCACGGCAGCCGAAGCCGGAGTCAATGCGGTCGCCGCCTCCCGCTACCCTTCCATGAATCTTTCGGGGAACTATTCGTGGCGGGGAGACTCATATCTCGACATTACCGACGCCTTCTCCAGCGACTACACATGGAGTGTCGGTGTCGGATTGTATCTGAACATTTTCGACGGTATGCGCACCGGGCTCAACCTGCAGAAAGCGCAGGTAAACCTTGCGGGAGCCGAGAGGGACAGGTTCGATGCCGAACGGAATGTCATACGTGATGTTCACGGTGCGGTTCTGGATCTGCAGGAGGCCGAGCAGGTCCTTAAGACCGCCCGGCGAGCCGTAGATCTGGCCAATGAGGCTCTTCGGCTGGCCGAGGAAATGTTCCGGATCGGTTCGATGACACTGCTGGAAGTTAATGCCAGCCAGTTCGACCTGATAAATGCGCAGTATCAGGAGGTGCAGGCTCTGTTTAACTTGAAGATAGCCCGGGCCAGTCTCGATTATTCGATGGGCCTCCTTCGTTGAGCGCACTGCTCCGTAATTACGGTGATGTATCGAGAGCGCCGGAGCGTACGGCCGGCAGAGTGTAATATGGCTCCTGCTGCAGGGCAGGAAGGATCAGAGTGAAGACGTGAAAAAACGACTTTTCATAATCGGTGGAATCATAATTGTTCTGCTCATGATAGTGGGAAATCTGCTCAATACGGGTGGCGGTGGTGTGGATGTGATGGCAGAGGATGTAGGCAGGGGAACCGTTGTAAGCAGGGTGTCGGCCGCCGGACGGATATATCCGGTCATTGAGGTGAAGATAAACAGCCAGGTCAGCGCCCGCATTGAAAGGCTGGCCGTAAGAGAGGGGCAGCAGGTCGAGCGGGGAGATATTCTGGTGGTTCTCGACAGGACCCTCTACCAGGCAAGGCTGGAGGGGGCTGAAGCCTTTCTGAACAGTCAGAAAGCAAACGCGGAAGCCGCACTTGCCACCCTGCGCCAGGCCGAATATCTGCTGAACGAGCAGAAGGCACTGGCCGAACAGAACCTCACATCAGAGAAGCTGCTGCGTGACGCTCAGAACGGTTACGACGCGGCGAAAGCCCGATACAACGCCTCGCTGGCCCAGGTCTCCTCCGCCCAGGCCACCCTTGAACAGGCGCAGGAAGACCTTTCCCGTACGACCATCAGGGCCCCGATGTCCGGCACCATAACCGCACTGGGTGTAGAAGAGGGGGAGATGGTGCTGGGCACCCAGATGACGATGGGTACCCAGATCATGGCCGTTTCCGATCTGAGCCGTATGGAAGTGGAAGTTGATGTGGATGAAACCGATGTGGTTGCTGTAGCGGTAAATCAGGATGCAGAGGTTGACGTGGATGCGCTTCCAGACACGATACTGGCCGGCAGGGTTACCGAAATCGCCAATTCTGGCACAACACTCGGTGCCGGCACGCAGATGGAGGTGACCAACTTCGCGGTAAAAGTGGAACTGATCGACTCCGATCCCCGCCTGCGGCCGGGAATGTCCGCCACGGTCGACGTCACAACGGAGACCAGAAACGACGTCCTCAAAATCCCGATTCAGGCGCTGACGGCCCGACGGTATAAGGACCTGGTGGTGTCTAACGAGCAGGAGGGGGAGGGAAGTGGACAGCAGGAACGCTCAGATGAGGAGGACGAATACGTAGAAGTCGTATTCGTCATACTGGAGGATAACACGGTTGAACTGAGGCGGGTGGAGTCCGGGATATCCGGAACCACCTATATCGAGATTCTCTCGGGCCTCGATGAGGACGAGAAAGTGGTGACCGGTCCCTTCCGTCTTCTGAGCAGAACGCTGAAGGATGGGGAGAGGGTAAAGGTTGTAGAAACATTGCTGGGTGAGGAGAATACGGGCAGAGAGTAGTCGGCCTGAAGACCGGAGACGATATGATACGGCAGGGAGAACAGGCAGAAATGGCAACACCGATAATTCAACTGCAGGGGATCACCAAAGAATATAAAATGGGCACGCAGATCGTGCGTGCTCTTCGCGGTGTGGATCTGGATATATACAAGAATGAATACCTGGCGATCATGGGACCATCGGGATCGGGTAAATCTACCCTGATGAATCTTATCGGCTGTCTCGATACGCCGACGGCCGGAACATACCATTTCGAAGGCGAGAAGGTCGAATCCATGACCGACGACGAGCTGGCAGAGATCCGCAACCAGAAGATCGGTTTCGTCTTCCAGACCTTCAACCTTCTGTCACGGGCTGACGCTCTTCACAATGTGGAACTGCCTCTGATCTACAGCGGTACGCCGGCAGGTGAACGGCGCAGGCGGGCCCTGCAAACCCTGGAAGACGTGGGCCTGGGTGACCGGGTCGATCACCGGCCGAACGAGCTTTCGGGCGGTCAGCGCCAGCGCGTGGCTATCGCGAGGGCGCTGATAAACAATCCATCAATCATCCTTGCCGACGAACCTACCGGTAACCTTGACACGACAACCGGCGAAGAGATCATGTCCGTACTCGAAGGGTTGTATGAAAAGGGCAATTCGATCATCCTGGTTACCCACGAAGAGTATATTGCCGAGCATGCGACGCGGATCGTCAGGATTCTCGACGGCCTGATCGGATCGGATGAACATGTAACGAGGCGCCGGAAGTCGAATTCGGTTCCGGCATAACTGCTGACGAGACGGCGGCCATGTAGATGAATACTCTCAGATTCCTGGTTGAACTTCGTGAGAGTATCCTGGCCGCATTCCGCGCGCTGCGGGCGAATCTGCTCAGGTCGGTTCTCACAACGCTCGGTATAGTAGTCGGGGTTACAGCTGTGATCTCGATAATCAGCCTCATTCAGGGGCTCGACAGAACCTTCCGTGCCGAAGTGGCCAGCCTGGGGACCAATGTCGTCTACGTGAACAAGTACTCGTGGATCAACATGGGGGATTTCTGGAAGTACAGGAACAGGAAGAACATCACCCTCAAACAGGCGGCCGCACTCGTCGAACAGGTCACCCTGCCGGTTGCTGCTTCCAATTCTGTGAGCACCTCTTCCAATGTGAGATGGCAGGGGCGGACCGCCGGCGGCGTTTCGATCGAGGGACACACTCCCGACGGCAGGATAGTGCACGGGCTCGACCCCGAAAGAGGCAGGTTCTTTACAGATGTGGAAGCGAACGAACGCCGCCAGGTAGCCGTGCTGGGACACGGTCTCTGGTCGGACCTCTTTGAAGAACGTGATGCTCTCGGAGAGAGGGTGCGAATTGGTGGTCACGCCTTCACCGTAATAGGGATAATGCCCGAACAGGGCAGCATCCTCGGAATGAGCCAGGATAACCGGGTTATAGTACCACTCGAAACTGTGCTCAAGCTCTTTGGAACGCGCCGTTCCATCGGTATCGCCCTGCTGGCACCCAACGCCGAATCGATCCCCCTGATAGAGGAAGAGGCACAGGGTATCATGCGGCGTATCCGCCAGATCCCGCCCGGCGAGGAGGACGATTTCGAATTCAACCGCCAGCAGATGCTTGTCGATCTCTTCCGCAGTCTGACGGCGGGTCTCTTTGCTGTGATGGTGGGCGTGGCTTCACTCTCGCTGCTGGTGGGTGGAATCGGGATCATGAACATCATGCTGGTGTCGGTTACGGAGCGCACAAGGGAGATCGGCGTGCGCAAGAGCGTGGGGGCAAAGCGTCGCGACATCATGTGGCAGTTCCTGGTCGAATCGATCGTTGTGAGCGGAGTGGGCGGTGTGATCGGGATGATTGCCGGCATCGGGATAGCCTTCGTTATCGCCGCGGCGACACCCCTTCCTGCAGCTGCCCCCATCTGGGCGATCCTGCTCGGCCTCTCATTCAGTACATCAGTAGGGCTCTTCTTCGGAATCTACCCGGCGGCCAAGGCGGCAGGACTCGATCCGATCGTAGCCCTCAGGTATGAATAGGGTAGGCACGTGCCGATAGGGATAAGGGAGACAGGACGACTGGCGGCCACCTCGCTGATTGCAAACCCTCTCAGGACTCTGCTGACCAGCCTGGGTATAATCATCGGTGTGCTGGCCGTTGTGGGCATGAGCAGCCTGATAGAAGGATTGAACCAGTACGTCACAACCGAACTGAGCCAGGTCGGAAGCGACACATTCTACATACAATCAAGGCCCAGCATAGAGATCCAGGTGGGGGGACACAGCAACAGGCAGGACTGGGAAGACCTGACAATCGAAGACAAGAGGGCCCTGGAAGACAACGCTCCATCGATACTCTTCGTATCAGCCTACTCCACCCACTTCGGTGTGGAGATCCGCTACGGCGGTGAAAAGACCAATCCCAATGTGTTGCTCTACGGCGCCGACCAGTACCTGCCCAGACTGCAGGGGCTCGACCTGGATGCGGGACGGTTCCTGGCCCCGATAGATGACACCAACCGCAGGAATGTGGCGATCCTCGGAGTCGACGTGGTGGAGACGCTCTTCCCCAATATCGATCCGCTGGGCAGGGAGATCCGGATAGACAGTCACCGCTACCGGGTGATCGGCATACTGGAACGTCAGGGAGAATTCCTGGGATTCAGCCAGGACAACCTGGTCATCATTCCCGTCTCCTCCTTCAGAAAGTACTGGGGCCGCCGCAGTGAGATACAGATGGCCGTCATGGCCCGCACGGGTCGTATGCAGGAGGCGATAGACGAATCGATCGTGGTGCTGAGGCTCCGGAGGGAAGTACCGCCCGGTGAACCGAACAATTTCGAGATAATGACGGCAGACGCGATCCAGAAGACCATGGACACGCTGATAATCGGCATAAGCCTTGTGATGGTGGGTATTGCCAGCATCAGCCTTCTGGTCGGCGGTATCGGCATCATGAATATCATGCTGGTCTCTGTTACGGAACGGACGCGTGAGATCGGGATCCGCAAGGCAACAGGGGCCAGAAGGGGCGATATCACAAGGCAGTTTCTGGTGGAAGCGATTGTGCTGAGCGGGGTCGGGGGAACTGTTGGTACTCTGCTTGGCGTCGGAATGGGTCTGCTGACAGGTGCCGTTACGCCGCTTCCGGCTGCGGTTCCCGTCTGGGCGCTTCTGGCGGCTATCCTCGTGTGCGGCGGCATCGGCGTTGGATTTGGAGTATATCCGGCCATGAGGGCTGCAAGGCTCGATCCGGTCGAAGCACTGCGTTACGAGTAATCCTTTCAGATAGTAAACGGCCTTTTCCCTCGATCTCTGCGTCAGCCTTCCGTTTTCCTTGTGCGGCGTACAGTAATTACGCCTCCGCGTCACCCGTTGACTTCCTTGACCTCAAGGGAAAATCTTCGTTTACATTTCAGAAAGCAGATTGCATTTCAAGCCGATGTTGTAACTGGGCTTCTCTTACCACATTTTACATACCTTATGACCTACAATCGTTCTTCGGAATCTGCGGCAGGCAGCCGGGATACGCATTTCATGCGCAGGGCGTTGAAACTCGCCGAAATCGGGCGGTGGTCAGCGCCTCCCAATCCAGCAGTTGGTGCCGTCGTTGTGGCAGGTGACTCGATCGTGGGTGAAGGGTTTCACCTTCGACCAGGTATGCCGCATGCCGAGATCGTCGCCCTCGAGAAAGCCGGCGATCAGGCGAGGGGCGCCACTCTTTATGTGAATCTGGAGCCGTGCAACCATCACGGTCGCACACCTCCCTGCACTGTCTCAATAATCGAAGCCGGAATAAGCAGGGTCGTTGTGCCCTGCATGGATCCTTCTCCAGCCGTCAGCGGCAGGGGACTGGAACGCCTCAGGGCAGCCGGTGTGAAAGTAGTGGAAGAAGTTGAATGTGAAGCGGCGTACACACTTAACTCCCGTCATTTCAAGGCTGCCGGGGAAGGAAGACCCGCGGTTGTAGCCAAGGTAGCCCGAACCATCGATGGCAGGACTGCCCTGCACGGACCTAAGACCCTGGCTGTCACAGGTGAGCCCGCACAGCAGTACGTCGGGCTCAGGCGCTCGGAAGTGAACGGGATAATGGTGGGCATAGGTACTCTGCTCGCAGATGATCCCAGGTTGAATGCCAGAGCAGTTGATGGTTCACTGCTGGCGCGCCAGCCTGTACGCGTGGTCGTGGATGCTTCTCTCGATACACCCGATGATGCAACGGTGCTGTCAGAGCCCGGTGGGGAGGTAGTGCTGGTGGCTGCGGAGGGCTTGGAAGATGAATCGCGTGCTGAAAAACTGGCAGATGCCGGTGCCACTATTCTGAGAGTTCCGGTTGATTCGGACGGTCGTCTGGATGCTCTGAAAGTGTTGAGGGCACTTGCCGGTGAAGGGATGAACAGTTTACTCGTTGAGGGGGGTGGCAAGCTGCTTTCCTCTCTGGCTGCAAAGGATTTAATTGATTTCTGGCAGATATGGATCGGTCCGAAGATAATTGGGGCAGGGAGGGGAATATTGTTTGAAGCACTGGAAACCCCGATTCGCCTGGGTCCCTTACAGACATTGGAAGTTGGGGAAGACCTGCTTGTCAGTGCATTTCCGGAGTGATGGCAGAAAGTTGAGGATGGCTGCATGTTCAGCGGTATAGTAGAAACCATCGGGATAATCAGGAGGATCGAGGAGGGCGAAGCTGTAACCCGCTTTACTGTCACTTCCAGGCAGATTACCGAACGGCTTTCGATCGGTGATTCGGTCAGCACGGCAGGCGTCTGTCTGACCGTGGTGGAGATTTCCGGTGATGATTTCAGCGTGGAGGCTATTCCTGAAACACTGCGGTTGACCAGTCTTGGTGATCTGAAGGAGGGAGATGGAGTCAACCTGGAACTCTCTCTGACTCTGATGGATGGTCTGGGAGGTCACCTGGTTTCAGGGCATGTGGATGGAACGGGTGTCCGTCTCGATGGACCCACCGATGACTATCAGGCAAGGCCGCTGGAAGAGGGAGAGGTGATCCACTGGTACTCGGCACCAGAGTCTCTGATGCGCTACCTTGTGCCGAAAGGTTCGATCACAGTAGAAGGCGTGAGTCTTACAGTGGTCGACGTTGCCGGCAAAGCATTCTCGGTGGCGCTGATACCCCATACGCTTGAAGAAACCACCCTGGGTCGGCTGCAGGTCGGCGGGAGGGTCAATCTGGAGGCCGATATGATCGCCAAGTATGTTGCGGAACAGCTGGAGCCCTACCTGCAACTGCTCCGGGGAGAAATGAAAGAGGTGACAGCTCAGGAGGATCAAAGAGCACAATGAGTGAATCAGAAGCAGAGACCCGACAGGGAGAGGGGAGCCCGGCACAGCTGGCTCCGACTCCCGGCTTCAATGCCATCGAAGAGGCGATCATCGAGATGCGGGAAGGCCGGATGCTGATCGTCGTGGATGATGAGGATCGGGAGAATGAGGGGGACCTGTTGATGGCGGCCGACAGAGCCACACCGGAAGCCGTCAACTTCATGGCCATACACGGCAGGGGATTGATCTGCGTTGCGCTGACTCCCGAAAGGCTCGAACATCTCGATCTGGGACCGATGGTATCGGATAACACCGCCAAGCTGACTACGGCGTTCACGGTATCGGTGGATGCCGTTGAGGGCACTACGACGGGAATCAGCGCCCACGACAGGGCCACGACGATAGAGATGCTGCTCAAGCCGGATACGAAACCCTCAGATCTGGCACGCCCGGGACACATCTTCCCCCTCCGCGCCGAGCGCGGTGGAGTACTGAGCAGAGCCGGTCATACGGAGGCATCTGTGGATCTGGCACGGATGGCTGGTCTGACCCCTGCAGGTGTGCTGTGCGAGATCATGAGCACTGACGGCACGATGGCCCGCGTACCCGAACTGCTTGAATTCGCCAAAGGCCACGGTTTCAAGATAATCACAATCAAGGATCTCATTGCCTATCGTCGCAGAACAGAAACACTCGTATCGAAAGTAGCCGAGGTAGATTTCCCTACCCGTTTCGGCGGATTCAGACTGCACCTGTATGAAAGCAAGGTCGACGACCATCATCACATGGCAGTGGTCAAAGGGAATGTAGCTGACGGTGAACCGGTACTGGTCCGTGCGCACAGCCAGTGCCTCACCGGTGATCTCTTCCACAGCATGAGGTGTGACTGCGGTGACCAGCTCGAGGCAGCCCTCTCGAAGATAGAGGAGGGTGGCAAGGGTGTTCTGCTCTATATGCGTCAGGAGGGCCGCGGGATAGGACTGGCCAACAAGATCAGGGCATACGAGCTGCAGGACCAGGGCAGAGATACGGTGGAGGCCAATGTCGAACTCGGTTTTGGAGTCGACCTGCGCGACTACGGTGTCGGCGCCCAGATCCTGTGGGACCTGGGTGTGAGACAGATAAGGTTGATGACGAACAATCCCAAGAAGGTAATCGGTTTGCAGGGACACGGGCTGTCGATCGTGGAGAGGGTACCCCTGCAGATAGATCCGAACGAAGTGAATGCAAGGTACCTGCAGACGAAGAAGGACAAGCTGGGCCACCTGCTCTCTATTGGTGACAAAAAGGGTGGTGAAGAATGAGTGTGAAGATTCTGGAAGGGGAGAGGTCCGGCGCCGGGCTGAAGATCGGTATCGTCGCCGGCAGATTCAACAGCGAGGTCGTTGAGGGACTGCTGGATGGCGCCATGGAGGTCCTGAAAGAGGCTGATGTCACAGATAGTGATGTTGTTGTTGCATGGGTTCCCGGTGCGCTCGAACTGCCCCTGGCAGCGAGCAGGCTGGTTGAAAGGGAAGGGGTGGATGGTATCGTTGCCCTCGGATGTGTAATAAGAGGCGAGACGGCGCATTTCGAGCATGTGTCCAGAGAGGCGATCTCCGGTCTCAACAGGATCGGTCTCGACCTCGGACTGCCGGTCGCTATCGGCATTCTGACTGTTGAGAATATGGATCAGGCCAGGATCAGGTCCGGACTCGACCCCGATCCATCCGGCGGAAAAGAAGGACGCCGGAGACACCGCGGCCGGGAAGCTGCCGAAGCATGTCTTGAAATGATCAACCTGTTACACAGGATTGAAGACAGGTAACAGGGATGGGCAGGCGGCGAAAAGCACGCGAGATAGTGCTTCAGACACTATACGCACAGGCGATCAACGGCGATCCGATGGAGGAGGTTCTAGAGGATCAACTATCGCAGGCAGAGTACGACGATGAGGTAACCAGTTTCGTCCGCCGGCTGGCGATCAAGGTGGATGAGGTGAAAGAGGAACTGGATGTGATGATAGCCGAGACGGCTAATAACTGGGAGATCGGAAGAATCGCACTGATAGACAAACTGATTCTGAGGATGGGGTTGTGCGAACTGATCCACTTCCCCGATATCCCGCAGAAGGTCTGCATAAACGAGTCGATCGAAATAGCTAAGAAGTATTCATCGGCTGATGCAAAGAGGTTTGTAAACGGTATACTCGATTCCATATATAGGGATCAGGTTCGGGAGGAAGCATGAGACTGGCCTTTATAAGCGATATCCATGCGAATATTCATGCACTCAATGCAGCGGCAGAGCGTTTGGAACAGGAGGCTCCCGATAAGATCATCTGTGTCGGGGACGTTGTCGGCTACGGTGCATACCCTCTCGAATGTCTCGACTGGGTGCGAGAGCACTGCGAGTTCACGGTCCAGGGCAATCACGATTTTCACGCTGTGGAACATTTAGAGGCGTACAACTTCAATCCCAGGGCATATACAGCTCTGGCGTGGACCGGCGATCAGTTGAGGGAGGAAGACAGGCAGTGGCTGCGTGGGCTGCCCATCTCCGAGGTTGTTGATGATGCCACGGTAATCCACGGTCACCCGTTGGTTCCGGAGGCCTGGCTATACATACTCGATGGTCACCAGGCGGATCTGGCTCTGCAGCTGGTGGAGCAGAGTTACGTCGTAACCGGGCACAGCCATATGCAGGGTTGTTTCCTCGAAGGGGAGGGGCGGACGAAGATGATCCATGATGAAGTCATCGATCTGAAGGGGCGCAGGGCTGTATTGAATCCAGGCAGTGTCGGCCAGCCCAGGGACGGCGATGCCCGGGCCGCCATGGCCATATTCGATACGGATGAACTGATCTTCACACTCATCCGGATCGATTACGATGTCGATGGTGCGCGTGATGCTATTATAGAAGCGGGACTGCCGAAGGAACTGGGTGACCGCTTGCTGGTTGGATATTAGGAGATAGATAGAACATGAAGATGGCCCGGTAGAGGGCAGCGAGGGGAAATAACTGGTAATGTTCGCCCGATTGTACAGAAAGATATTCGGAACCCAGCACGAGCGGGAGATCAGGAAGCTCAATCCTCTGGTCGATGAGATCAACAGGTATTGGGAACAGTTCCGTGAACTCACCGACGACCAGCTGAAGGCCAAGACCGCTGAGTTCAGACAGCGATTCGAATCGGGAGAGAGTACCGATGACATTCTCCCTGAGGCGTTTGCAGTGGTCAAAGATGCCTGCAGGCGGCTGCTCGGCAGACGCTGGATGGTTACCGGGCGCGAGGTCGAATGGGACATGGTTCCCTATGATGTTCAGCTGACAGGTGCGATCGCCCTGCATCAGGGCAAGATCGCCGAGATGGCTACCGGTGAGGGTAAGACCCTCGTGGCCACAATGCCTCTCTATCTGTACGCATTGACAGGCAATGGAGCCCATCTGGTTACGGTGAACGATTACCTGGCCCGCCGTGACGCCGAGTGGATGGGAGGGATCTATAACTGGCTCGGTCTCGAAGTGGGCGTAATCCAGCACGACATGATCCCCGATGAAAGACGGGTCGCTTACAATGCCGACATAACCTACGGAACAAACAACGAGTTCGGTTTCGATTACCTGCGCGACAACATGGCGATAACCGCAGAGCACCGTGTGCAGCGCGGGCACCACTTCGCCATCGTGGATGAGGTTGACTCGGTCCTGATAGACGAAGCGCGTACCCCCCTGATCATCTCGGGGCCTGTGGACCGCAGTACCCACAAGTTCGATGAGTACAAGCCTAAAGTGCAGGGACTGGTCCGCGCACAGACAATCTTCATCAATTCGCTGTTTGCAGAGGCTGAGAAGCTGTTGAAGGAAGGTAAGGAGGAGGGAGATTCTCAGAAGGAATACCTGGCCGGGATAAAGATGCTGCTGGTGCAGCGGGGGGCTCCCAAGCATAAGCAGTTGATGAAGCTGAAGAAGGAAACAGGGATTATCAAGCTGATCGAACAGGTCGAGAATGATTTTCTTCGTGATAAGAAGATGCACGAGCTGGATGAAGACCTCTTCTACGCGATAGATGAGAAGGCAAACACCGTCGACCTGCAGGAGAAGGGCCGCCAGCACCTCAGCCCCAACGACCCGGATCTTTTCGTATTACCCGACCTTTCCGAGAAGATGAGCGAGCTCGAAGGGAAGGCCCAGGATGGTGATATCTCGACTGAAGAGACCGAGCTGCGCCGCGACCAGATCCACCGCGAATATGCCGACAAGAGCGAACGCCTGCACAACATCCACCAGCTCCTGAAGGCATACGCGCTCTTCGAGGTAGACAACGATTACGTCGTTCAGGATGGGCAGGTCATTATAGTCGACGAATTCACCGGCCGTCTGATGCCGGGCCGTCGCTATTCGGAGGGACTTCACCAGGCGCTTGAGGCCAAGGAGGGGGTCCGGATAGAGAAGGAAACCCAGACCCTGGCGACGATCACCATCCAGAACTACTTCAGGATGTACGAGACGCTGGCCGGCATGACCGGAACGGCCGAAACGGAGGCGGGGGAGTTCTGGGAAATCTACAAACTGGATGTACTGGTCATCCCGACCAACAAGCCGATCATAAGAGACGATGAAGACGACGTGATCTTCAGAACCAAACGCGAAAAATTCATCGCGGTGGTGGATGAGATAAGTGAGTGTTACCGGAACCAGCGTCCGGTGCTGGTGGGTACGACCAGCGTGGAAGTGTCGGAAACCCTTTCCAGACTGCTCAAAAGGGCCGGAGTGCCTCACGAAGTGCTGAATGCCAAGCAGCACCAGCGTGAGGCCGAGATAGTGGCCAAGGCGGGCCACAGGGGATCTGTGACGATAGCCACCAACATGGCCGGACGCGGTACCGACATCAAACTGGGTGAAGGTGTCAGGGAACTGGGCGGCCTTCACATCCTTGCCACGGAGAGGCACGAAGCACGCCGGATAGACCGCCAGCTGCGCGGCAGGTCGGGGAGGCAGGGCGATCCCGGTTCGAGCCGTTTTTATCTCTCTCTCGAAGACGACCTTATGCGGCTCTTCGGTTCCGACAGGATCGCCGGCGTGATGGACAGGCTGGGCCTGGAGGAGGGAGAGGTCATCATGCATCCGATGGTGACCAAGGCCATCGGCAAAGCCCAGCAGAGGGTTGAAACACAGAACTTCTCCATCAGGAAACGGCTGCTTGAATACGACGACGTGATGAACACCCAGCGTGAGGTGATATACAACCGCAGGGGCCATGCTCTCGATGAAAGCTCACTGGCCGAGGATATTGACGAATTGATACTCGATTTTGCCCACGACCTGATAGACAAGTATACCGAAGAGAAGACATACGCCGACCAGTGGGATTGGGATGGCCTGCAGCGGGAGCTGCTGGAGACCTGCCTGGTGGATCTTCAGGTCGATCCCCAGGAACGTGCGGAGATCGATGAGGAAACCCTCATCGAAACGATAAGGGAATCGGTAAGCCAGGCCTGGAGCCGCAGGAGAGAATCTCTCGGTGAAGAATTCTCGGAGAGACTCGAGAGGTACGCCATCCTGCGCGTGCTGGATGACAAGTGGATGCACCATCTCTACGAGATGGATCGCCTGAAGGAAGGGATCAGCCTCAGGGCCTACGGGCAGAAGGATCCTCTTGTAGAATACAAGCAGGAAGCGTACTACCTCTTCATGGATATGCTTGGCATCCTGACCCGCGAAACTCTGCAGATCCTCTTCAAGGAATCGGCGGCAGTGGAAAGCCGGCTGCTTCATCAGAGAGAGAGCCCGATTCCGAGGGGCGTGGTTCAGGCGGTTCACCAGGATGCGGTTGGGATGGCCTTCAAGGGGGCCATTTCGGATACTGCACAGGCAGAACAGCCGGGGGCAGGTGCCGGGGGAGGCCCGATGAAGCTGAGACCGATGGTCGCTCAGAAGGAGCCGGGCAGGAACGATCCCTGCCATTGCGGATCGGGGAAGAAGTACAAGCATTGCCACGGGCGATGAAGAAAGGATTCTGACTGATGAAGGGTATGAAGTGGCTTCTCTCCAAGCTGATGATCCCGGTAGCTGCCCTCGGCAGAGACCGCAGACCCGTGGTTCGGATGGGGAATGCTCTCAACGTGGTAAAGCAGGTGCTTCTGGTTCTTCCGCTGGATGAGAACGAAAGGCAGCAAATGCTGCCCCAGCTCTTCCAGTTCAAATCAGATTTCCCCCAGTGGAATCTGGATCTGCTCTTCATCGGAGGCTCTGTCCCCACCGAAGAAGAGGAATTCAAGGGGATAGGAATCGTACGGGCTACCACCGAAGATGTCTCCTCCCTGGGATTGCCACGCAAGGATCTTGTCAATGGGCTGAAAGAACGCTCGTACGATCTTGTGATTGATCTCAGCCTCGACTCCCATCCCTTTGTTCCCTACCTGCTCTGGCGTTCACAGATACCGCTGCGGATGGGTGTGAACGAGTCGGGACGCATGCGGAGCAGGTCGTACAACCTGACGGTCAGACTGAAGGGACAGGACGAAGTTCTTAGAGGGCTTGCCGGTACGCTGGCTCCTATCTGCAAGGCTGGAACTGTGTGAGCAGACGTTACCTTGTCGTCCGGTTCTCCAGTCTGGGCGATGTTGTTCTGACAGCACCCGTCTTTGAAGTATTGAAGTCCGCTCCCGATGACATCCACACCACATTTCTCACCAAAGTGGATTATGCCGACCTCCATCGTCACAATCCTTTTCTCGATGAAGTGAGGGCCTTCGACTCAAAGGCAGAATCCCTCATATCACTGATCAGCTGGGTGAAGGCGGGGAAGTTCGACATGATCGTGGATCTGCACCGTTCCATACGGAGCCGGCTGATATCTCTTCGATCCGGCATTCCAACAGTCAGATACAACCAGCAGCGGTTCAGAAGATTCAAAATGATCGTGCGGCTTCGATCGGGTGCACTGAAGGGTCTGAAGCCGGTAGTCGATCGTTACCTGGAAACTCTGCGGTTGGACGGTACCGATGCCTCCAGCTTCGACAATGTACCGAAGTTGTACCTGAACGAGGATGAACTTGAAAGGGGCCATCGGTGGCGAAACGATCTGACAGGTGAGAGAGAAGGGCGTCTGATAGCACTTTTACCTGGTGCAATGCATCCATCGAAACAGTGGCCTTCGGTCTATTTCTCGGAGCTGGCCCGCCTTCTCGCCTGGAGAGGCGATATCCCGGTTATACTGTCCGCACCAGGAGAAGAGGAGCTGTCCGCACTTATCGTGAAAGAAGCCGGAGGAGAGGGAGTTATCCTGGGCGAAGCGCAGAGTGATCTGATCGATCTGGCCTCGTGTCTCGCTGCCACCAATGCCACAATCGCCAACGATTCGGGCCCGATGCACGTTGCCGCAGCTGTAGGAACTCCGATTCTGGGGCTTTTCGGTCCGACCAGCCCTGAGCTGGGTTTTGCACCCACCGGATCCTCCGCGGCATGTATGCATTTAGGGCATTTCTGCAGTCCCTGCAGCAAACACGGGAACAGGCCGTGCTGGCGTGGAAAAAGGTACTGTATGGACGAGATGGAACCAGAAATGGTGCTAAATGCGCTGGATGAGCTGATAAACGGGGTGTAATTGAAGAAAGACCTTGATTTATAAGAACTTACACCATATATTAAAAGTTGTTCCAAAATCAAAAATGCCCGAAAATCCAATGCCATAAGCTTGATTATTTTATGCCTTGTGAACGTATGGCCTGTGGAGGACAGCTGAATGCAGACAATCACCAAAGGGTTCAAAGTTAACGACAAGATTGTACACACAACCTGGGGTGGTGGATATATACGAAATATCACTACCAAAGAGGTCTCTGAAGAGGCAATAGAGTGTTACGAAATCGAACTGCTTCTGAACACTTCACGCGTGTTTGTACCGAAAAGTAACCTGGACGTAGCCGATGTCAGGCTTCCGGGTACCAAGGCCGATAACAAGAGGGCCGTCGATATCCTCAAGGGCAGGAAAGGGCGCCTGGCAAACGACTGGAAAGCCCGGGTGACATTCCTGAAGAACCGTCTCGAACAGGGAACCCTCAAGGTCTACGCACAGACTGTCAAGGACCTGCGTCTGGGTTATGTCGATGACACGATCTCATCTACCGAGCGGAAAATCTATACGCGGGCGTACGACCTTCTCGCCAGCGAGATTGCACTGATCCGCGACTGCGACATTAAAGACGCGCATAAGTATTTAGAAAACCAACTGTCCGACTGAAGCGGTCAAAAGCGGTTATTTTCAGCAAGAAAAAATCAGGGGCCACGGCGATAGACTTTTATGTCGTCGAAGTCGGCTCCCTCTTCTGCAAAGCAGAAGAGTCCTACCTTACCGGTAGTCAGGCTGTTGTCAGTGAAGGTGAAGATTATTGAACCGTTCAGCTTGATTGTGAATTCATCCAGGACCATCGAAACCTCCACCCGGTAGGTGTTCCCATCACGGTAATTGTAGGTTGTGGAGGCATCCTCACCCAGAATGGACCAGACACCGTCCACCCGCTTGTCCACTCTGGCTTTGGGCCCGCCTGAATTCTGGTCACTCACAATCAGGAACCGGTAGAAATTTCCATCACTGTCAACGGTGGAAGGCTGCCACCTGAAAACAACACCGATACCGTCATCGTCGTGAGGCATCAGTTTCACGTTCAGAGCGATATTCATCCACTCTGATTCACCGACGACAGCTATTGTGCCTTCATAATTCTCTGCATATGGAAATCCGGATGTAGCCGGGGCGTGCACGTTAGAAGACTGGCGAAGCATACGGGATTTCACTCTCCATAGTGCCGGTCCATCTATTGTGGCAGTTGTCTGGGTTATTACCGACCATCCCACTGGAATGGCTCCATCTGCAGTGTATGTAAAGCTCTCCTCGAAAAGGAGATCCGGGTCCTCTCTCTCAGGACTGGATGATCCGCCCCCACCACATCCTTGAAGGATGATAGTCCACCCGAAAAGGAGGACTACGGATCGAATATATTTTCCATAACGGAATGATCTGGACAATGGGATCACCTCAATCTGGGCACTATCTGTGCGCCGAGGACATTTGAAGATGAGTTTAAGCGTTCTCTCGAACATTACACGACATCTTCATTATACGAGTATATCTGACTCAAGTTCGCCGAACAATTGATTCCATGCCAGGCATGAAAACGTTCTGCCCAACTTTATGAAGAGGTTCTATTCATCAAGTAAACAGCGGATAAACTCCTGACGTTTCCTCAGTAGAGTGTAGGAGGGATTAAGAAGCGCCAACGACGAAGGCTGACCTCATGAAATCCCTTTCCTACCGTCAAATTATTCCCACAACGACAGCTTTCTTATTGATCCTGGGTGCAACGCCAATACTGTCCAGTGCCCAGGCATACGATACGAAGGTTCAGATGACCTTTCAGTTTATCAGTAATCGTTGGAGCCTGTGATGTCCAGACTGGCGGTCGCTGCGACGGTGACTGCAGCTTTCTTGATGCAGATCACTGGCTGTACTTACAGGTCAGTTACGGTGACATCAGACCAGCTCCGGGAACCCGGGATTGAAGTCATTAAAAGTATCACTACTACTAATGGTGATACATTGCGTTTTGATGAAATGCCCTATACACACATGGCCCGGGTTCTTGGGGATACGATTTATGCATATGTCGAGGGTGAGCCCGTTCGTGTTGCGTTGCGCAGCGTAAATGTAATCAGCGTCGAACGGGTTTATCTCATACTTCCGGTTAAAGCGACCGGTGACATACTTAAAGACTTAGGCACTGCTGCTGTAACTTCAGCCATAAAACTCAAACCGATGGCGAAACAATTGATACCATACTTAATACCGGTGGTGTTCGTGCTCATAGTTGTGAATATGGAAAAAGGGTAAGATGGCTTGAAATGGTATTACTATATCTACATCTACGCACTTTTGCCGTTTAACTATGTAGTGCTTCCAAGAACCCATATACCTTCACCGCCCGGCCTCATGTCGATCCGCGCAATGAGCCCTACACGAGGTGCCCAGTACTCCTTTAAGAGGTAAAAGCGGGTCTGGCGATCTATCATTCCGGGTCCAAACCGTATGATTTCCATGCAACGATAGGTGCCGGCTGGTACGGTGATGGATGTGTCTCGTGATTTGACGATCCATCCCCAACTGCTGCTGGCCCAACCCCATAATTCAGAGGAAAGGTTTGGCACCATCAGGCGCGCACTTCTTTTATTGCCGCTGATTCGAAGCTCGCCCGGAATCGGAATTTTCAGCATGGTCGTTAATTCTGCCTGGCATCTGTACCTGAACACAATATGGTCGAGAGGATAATTAACGACACTCCTGGTCAAGTCAATGAGTCCACCGACTGAGTTAGCAAGATAACAGGGTGTATAATTCCATCCCAGGGAACCCCCGACAGGTTCGATCAAATAAACAGGACCAATGGTTCGAACCGTCGGGTGTCTTATTTTTCCCAATCCTGGAATTTTCTTAGGTACGATACATCGGTAACCCCTTCTGGTGGGTTTTCGTACTTTTGCCCATAAGTCTGCATACGTTATCATTCCACCATCACTTATGATTGAAGCATTTCCTCTTACCCACCAATAGATATCAGTAACCACATTTCTGTTCTGTGATCTAATTGTCATATAATGTGGCTCGACTTCGATGTGAGAGATGGTGGAATCTCTCCACATCTTTGATAGATCCCCGTAGTCCTTTATCGGTTCAAGCAGGAACTTGCGGCCTGGTTCATACAGCTCCTGTGTGACCTCCAGAATAATGTTATCGAGGAATCTGGTTCCCGGTTGCCATGGCCAGCTCTCGATCTGCACGTACTCCCACTTTTTGCCTATCCGCATATCAATGAAGTATGGAATAGTTTCTTCAGGATATGTCCGTGATGCAGGCCTTGCACATGCAGTAATAGTAACCCAAACCGTTGTCAGAAAAAATGGAAGGGAAGATATGAAGCGTAAATTGGCCCTTATTACTCTCATATTATCAACTTTGAATAAGCAGGCCCTCTCAGATTGATCTGGGCTGCAAAGGTCATGCCGAAAATCAGATCTGAACCGGTCTCGGTCGAAAATCACCATAACTTGTAATACCATAATGACTTACGTGGCTAACGCAGAAGACACATATATGCATTAATTCGTGAGGAATACCATTATTGTTTCAAGTGTGCCTGAATTGAGACACGTATGTGTCCCTTGAAAAGTACAGGTCGGGGAGTTACCATCCAGATTAATGGCAAGATGCTCCTTCAGACAACAGATCCAGAGACAGGCGAGTATATACTGATGGTCTACCGCATAATCCCGGCAGTGGAAGGATTGGAGTATCCATAAGGAGGAATTCTATTAAGCAAAGACGAGTTGACCAAAAGGTACCGGAACAAGAAAAGCGAGGATTGTCATGACTGAGACCTGGAAACTTCGAGAGGGTAAAGTGCTGGTGGTTGAGGATGCTGACTCTGCATCACTTGTAGTTATAGCTCGCGATCTGGAGAGTAAAAGAGAGAAAGCAGCCGTATTGAAGGAAGTCGTTCAACAGCTGGAAATTCAGGAATAAAGAACGACAGCAAATCAATTAATCCCTATAGCCGGCGCAAATTATACAACAGGGAAAAAGGATTGAAGTACCCTTGACCACAATTAATGCGCTTGAACGATTTGTGGTTATGAATCTGAGAATTCCTTGAATCAGAGGATACTCAATAATCGGATTTATCCGTTACTATTGCATACAAATCCAATTCCGCAAGCTCTCCCCAGGCAGATCGCAGAACCAGAACGTAACCATGCGAAACAGCGATTATTCCACCGGGGCCTTCAACGTCCTCAGACATCTGACCATCCGGGAATAATGCTGCATATCGACCTGGATGATCCAGCCACATAGGAGCCTTTTCAAAGGGTAAACGATCTATAAGTAACCCGTTGCTATCGATCCACCACATGCGCTGGATTGGAGCGATATCATTCCTGCATTCCCTGAGTGCCTTTTCCAGAGGTTCAACTGCTTCACGATTGGGTGGGTATGCTGACTGTCTTAATTCGTCGGTAACTGATTGGATATACGCATCGTAAAAGGTGTCCGGTAGCGCAGAAGGTGACAGGCTCAAAGATATCTCTTTAACAAGCACTCCTGTATTGTCCACCTGGAGGAGTGATGAGTAGTCGGGTAAAATAATCCATGCAGATCCGTCCATATCCGTCGACCATCTTACCTCCCGTGCTGCTGGATTGACAGCCTGCATCCGGGATCCTGGTCGACTGGGAACAGATACGTGGATAAAAGGGTCAACATCCGTAAAATCATGCTCCCAGATGTTTGCTCCGGATTCATCGACTAGCTGGATCCGCCTTGTCCAAGGCTCACCGGGTGAACTCCGGCGTACTATTGAAGCCAGCCAGTAAGTGTCATTACCCGCCAGAGCAAAACGTGGTTGGGATTCCTGTTCGTTGTCATTGAGGTTGAAACTGAAGGAATTGACAAAGCTACCATCGGGATTTAGGTGAGAGATTCTCCTGGACAGGTAATCGTAAATCAGAAGGCTTCCATCGTGAGCGGCAGATATGAAGTGAATGGCCTGGAACTCACCCGGTCCTTGCCCCGCACGTTCCAGATTATTCACCCAATGTCCCTCAGAATCGAAGACATGAATGACCGGCCTGCGATCGCTTACCAGATAGATGAATCCCCTGCCATCGACAGCAGCGGCATGGAATCCACCGACCTCCGCTTCTGGAAGATCAGTCTGTAGTTCAGCTAGTTTCACGAATCTCCACGGAAATACTGACAGCCCCTGGGGCCTGACATCTGTCGATACTGTGGGTTTTATCAGCATGACCGGAAGAATCAAAGCGATCAGAAAGACAGGAGAGAATAGTTTTGTGCGACTAATCCTCAATAGGTCATGCATGATATCCGAATCCATGATTTTAGATCAGGTGTATTTATTCAGTAATAGGACGATTAACTGTAAGAATCATTAATTATCATTCATTTACGAAGATGAGTTCAGTTCCCTGTATTCAGCAGAAAGAGGGACAATAATCATTAGCTTATATAGATTCTCCGTTGGTTCAGGTGGATGTATTCACCCCTGACGGAAAGTATGTCAGGGCTTTCCTGGCTGATGAACGTCTCAAGGACATGGAAATCGGTGCAGATTACCTATATAAATCAGATACAACAGAGAATGGATCTCCAGTTCTGATCAGGTGCAGTTACTATATCGAGCCTTAATCCAGGAGTTTCCTCCATGCGCCAGACCGCTCAATACCTGGCCAGTCTGATTTTATTGATATCCGCCTGCAGTCGTGACTCAGATACCGTCCTGTATCTGCAGGAGGATAGCACACCATTGATTCGCAGTCTCTCCCCAAAGATTACCGGGAATCCGTTCAGGTTGATAAAAGAAGTGGAGTTCGGGGATGTATCCCATGGGGAGGAGGGCAGACTTTTTCAGCCTGCCGGTGTGGTTGAGGTGCCGGGAGGGATAGCGGTCCTGGATACTGATTCAAATACTGTGAAAGTCTATGAGAATGACGGGACACTACGTCTGACTGTTGGTGGCAAAGGACAGGGGCCTGGAGAATTTGATGCTCCGCGTTTTGCATCATGTCTTTCTTACGACAACCGCATTTTCATCACGGATATGTTCAATTTGCGATTTACCTGGATCGATCCGCTGACCGGCACATTTGAATCACGGGCTCAGAGTATTACCTGGAGCGCCGCCAATGTGGCTGAAGACCAGTTCGTAGTTATCCACCCCCGACTTGAAGGAGATAGGCAGATCGAGTGGCTGGAACTGGTGGACGGGGAACTGGAAACCGTAACCGCAATAACCATGGTGAAACCTGGTCGCGTCATCATGCTGCCAGGTTCTTCAGGCAATCCAATCGCAGTCGACCAGCCTATGTGGCCGCCGTTTGGGTGGTGGGTTCAATCGGGACTGATCGCCACCTGCCAGGGTGACGCCTTCCGGATCGAAGTATTTGACTATGAGGGACAACCCACTCGGATCGTTGAATGGATGGCTCCGCGATTACCTGTTACCGATGCTGTCTGGGATTCCATCGAGGTGTTCATACGCCAGAGATATCAGGACGATTGGGCAACTGTCATGCATAGAATGGAGCGCCCCAAGAAGATTGCTGCTGTTGAGAACCTGCGGATTGACGGTCGTGGCAGGATCTGGGTGCTGCGGGATGACGGTCCAACCTATGCGACTCATATCGAGTATGAGTATTTGTACTGGGATATCATCGATACCGACGGATCCTGGCTGGGCACCCAGACCTTCACTGACGTGCCCTGGTATTTCGGAACCGATGTCTGCTATGTGATAGAGCAGAGAGAACAGGGGGCAGTAGTGGTTCGGTATAGATTAACCGAGCCTCTCTGAAACAGGGCATTGATTACAAAGCAGCCTGGATGGATAGAACCTGTTTCATCAGGAACAATCAAGCCGTCATGCACAGGAGATACTCAGGATTGCCTTCCCTGAAGAATTGGACGCGAACCGGTTTGTCATTCAGATTACTGTCAATGATTTAATCACTAGCAAGAGGACTGAGAGAACGACTCAGTTGTCAATTGGAAGAGGGTGTGGATTTTCTCAAACGCTATCGGATGGTGCTTCCATGACGCAGTTTCTTCATTCAGGGCTGAGTGAGGAAGACACTAGTTGAGTATTACATAAACTGATAACTATTACGATCGTCCTGCGTATTAGTACTTCCCCGTGGGCGATAAGGTGGATTCATATGATTCGATCCTTCTCCTACCTGCTTATGATCCTGGCGCCGGGATTTTTTTCTACCTCCGGTTGCAGTTCTGACAACGGAACTGTGATTACTTGGGATATTTCTGAACAACTCCGCATCGGCAGTCAAATGGGTGGTGGACCTGACATGTTCGGAGAGATCGGCGCGCTGACTGTCGGTCCGAATGATCTGGTGTATGTTTACGACAACAGTTCACATGAGATCCGCGTATTCGATCGCAACGGTAGGTTCGTCAACAGTTTCGGTGGTCGTGGCGCGGGCCCGGGGGAATTCGCATCAGTCTGGGTCATGCTTTGGGGTCCAGAGGATAATCTCTGGACTGTGGATATCGGTAATCAGAGGTACTCAATCTTCGATTCTACAGGTGTTCTGATTAAAGACCTGAGATCGCCCATAACATCGCGTGATGCATCTGTCGCAGGATTTGATCGATCGGGGAATTTCTATGATCAGTCAGCATACATAGGTCCCGATAATATATACAGGCGGGAACTGGTCCGGATGACTCGGGATGGAGAACAGACTGGAAAGGTCATTTTACCTGATTTTACAAGACAGGCACTCCAGCTTGGCTCGATGAGGTTGCCACTTCCTTTTTCTCGTGAACAGGTTCTTTGTTTCGATCCTGAGGGATACATCTGGTATGGGAATAATGACCGTTATGAGATTTTCAGGATGGATCTGGATGGTGAAAGGATACCGATTATCACCGGCAGTACCGTAAATCTGCCGTTGTCATCAACCGAACGCGATTCGGTGTTTGCGTATGTGGATCGCCTGAAAGCACAATTTCGGATGGCGAGCATTCCGGGAGATATCATACCCCAGGTTAAACCTATCTTCGATGGCATCTATCTGAACCAGGCAACTGGGGACATCTGGATAAAGCTGATCAACTATGAGGGCAGGGCTACCGTTTTCGATGTCTTTGAAAGGAATGGCAGTTTCAAGGGCAAAGTGCGATACGAAACCTTAATTTTTACAGATCCCGCTCCGGTGATTCTTGGAGAAGAGATCTGGTTCATAACCGAAGACGAAATGGGCGTCCAGTATGTCGTAAGAGGAGTACTGATAAAGATGAAAAAAAACAATAGTAACTGATATTGGAAGGCCGGTCATGATTTCCCGTCTATTATCCCGTGTCACGTTCTTCTGTCTTCTAGTCGCCTGCGCCAAAACCACTTCACATCAGGTGATTCAGACTGAACGCGATGGTGTTCCTCTGATTAGAACCGTAGGTGGTCCACGTTATGAGGGGCCGATCTTCGAACTCGTTCCTGATCTGGTGTTAGGGATTGATGAGGGTGAACCGGAATGGCAGATCTTCGGATCGCTCCAGACACTTTTCTCTCCTGATGGAAGGATGGTGTTGGGAGATTGGCGAAGACATGAACTCTTCATCGTCTCACGTGAAGGTGAGTTACTTCACCGATTGGGAGGAGAAGGAGCTGGTCCAGGTGAGTTCAGAAACCTCTGGCTCATGCACTGGATAGAACCCGGTGAGGAATTCTGGGTTGAGGACCAGACACTCGTGCGCATCAATCACTTCTCAATGGATGGAGAATATCTGGGTTCTTTCAGCCGCGCCCCCCTGATGACCAGGAATATCTTCATTGGGATATTAGGCAAGGACAGGTTTCTGGGCTGGTATGGAGATCGCCGGGGAGAAGAGAGAGTCAGTGTATATGGTTTTCTCAACGCTGATTTGGAGTGGGACAGGGATTTCATGACTGTTCGGTCATCTCCAAGTTTCAAGACCGGGCAGAACTCATACCGTCCCATACCCTTCACGACCGGTGAATCATGCACGACTACACCCGATGGACGCATCCTGGTCTCTCGACCAGATGAAGGACAAATCGCTTTGTATTCGGCAGAGGGCAAACTCCTCAGATATATCGAACGGGAATGGGAGATAGCACCCGTAACCAATAAGGAAAAGGAAGACATCCGTAATCGGTTCAGGGCTTCATCCAGCCAGGAATTTCGCACTATGGCTGCAACCATGCCATTCCCCGACAACTATCCACCTTTCAGAAGAGCGACAATGGATGACCGGGGATGGATCTGGGTTGAGCATCAACCCAGAGGATTATATCTGAGTATCGCTGGACCGAGAACTTACGACATATTCAATTCCGATGGAGTATGGCTCGGTACACAGCAATTCGATGGCTTGATAAAAGTAAGCGGAGACTATGTATACCGTCAGTACGATGCTGAATCAGGTGCACCGCGTCTCGAGCGGTTCATTCTGAAATTACTCGTCGATGAATACAGAGGCCCGTCCCAATGAGAATTCGAATAATTTCCTTTTCAAGTCTTTTCTTTGTCTTATCCATCACACTGCTGCCTGCTTGTGGATCAAGGCAACAATCCGCCACACACAGATTCGAAGTCAGTAATGAAAACGGTGTCCCGGTGGCTATCTCTACAGGTGGTCCCAGTTACAATGCTCCAGTCTTCTCTTTCGAGTTCCTCTTTAGATTAGAACAGGATGAATCCCGCGAAGAGACACTCCTCTTTGGGTTTAACTGGTATATGGTTGGTGAGGATGGCCGTTTCTATGTAACCGACACAGGAAGCCAGCGGATCGTTATTTTCGATTCGGATGGTAAATACAGCCATAGTCTGGGTCGTGGAGGGCAGGAACCAGCGACTGGTGTGCGCCGATCGTTATCTGGGACACCTGGACTGTTCACCTGACAGTAATAGACTGGGCTTTCGCTCGAACCATAATTATGACCCTGATGGATCTTTGAGCCCATTGACTGCATACGAGATTTACGTGATTGATATTGATTCGGGAGGGATCAGGCGTCTGACAACAAACGAATCGCTGGACCACAGCCCTGCTTGGTGGTGATAAATGATTGAATCCTACGGATCATGAGGCATTGGATAAACAGTCCAAGGCAGGTGTCATCACTAACACACTCAACGGCGAATCGGCGTCCGGTTTCCTGCTGTTCAGGACATTGCCTCCGATTGAATGATTCAATAGTTACCGTTATAATTTTTTCGTCTCTGACAGGTACCTGGAATGACACACAAAAAATACCCGGCATCAACGGTTGTATTATCGCTCTGCTTGACTTTGGGAGCATGTTCCACGGGCGAGGAGAGATTGCAGCATTCCTTCCGAATCTACGATGAGGATGGCATCACCATCGCCGAGAACAACGGCGATCCGAAGTATGATTCAGAATTATTCAATTATGAGGAAGTTGTAGAACTTAAAGAGGATGATAGGGAGGAATCGCTGCTCTTCCGCGCGAGAGAGTACCTCATGGATGAAAGTGGTTACTATTATGTCTGCGATACCGGCAATAATCGTATTGCAGTATTTGACCCTCAGGGACAATACAGTCACAGCATGGGCCGAGAAGGATCGGGCCCTGGTGAGTTCCGTCGTTCCTTTACGATTTCGGATGTCAGCGATGGGATAGTGACTGCCCTTGAAAAAGGGCTGTACAGGATCACCCGCTTCACAACGGACGGTGACCTGATCGATGTGATACCCGTGCGTTTCCCCAATTTCTTCATTCAGCAGGTCTTTCAGATCGAGCATGATCGCTTTCTGTCCCTGGGAATCGAGCAGACAAGCCCCGGCAACGATCCGATCCGGATGAGGAGTTTCGCCGCCATCCACGATGCCACCGGCGATACAAGCGTATTTATCGATTCTCCATGGATTGATTCCTTCTACAGGATTTCCGAGCAGAGATTTCTCAGGTATCCACTGGGCCCGATTCCTGCCTGGGCATGTCAACCTGAATATGGTTTCATTGTGACGGCCGGCGACTCCCCGTCTCTATTTCTTTACAACGTTGACGGATCTCTTCAGTCGAAGATTATCGTGAACCTGCCGTATCGAGCGGTGACTGGAAGCGATTACGACCTGCACAGGGCATACCTGGAAAAGCAGATATCCGAGATGGATGAACTGGGTCGTAATCTGGGTATAGATGAAACAAGGATTGAAATTACGAAAGAAGGCCTCAGGGAAAAAATAAATAAGTTCCAGATGTGGAAATATTTAGCGTATTGGAGATCGGTTGAGATTGACGACTCGTACTTCATCTGGCTTGAGGCTTCAGAACACTTTCTCCATAGAGAAGAGGCAGGCAGTGGATTCCTCTATCACGTCCTCAGTCCCGAAGGTGAATATCTGGGATTGTCCCGCCGCCCGACAGCAGGAGAATCCAGAGTCATGCACGGTCAACTACTGACAGAGAGCTTTGATGTCGAAACCGGTATCAGCCGGTACGTGATCTACAAGATAATCCCGGCGGTCGAGGGACTCGAATATCCGCGTAACTGATGGATCTTGTCCTGACTCCTGTGGGCTTGAAGCTGCACCTTAGAGCTGTGTTGAGCAACTCGGACAGTAGTGCCAGTTGAGACCCACAACCTGGCCACATGTGGCACAGGTTCCCTTCAGCTCTGTCTGGCAATATGGGCAGACAACAAACCGTGCAGAAACTCGCTCACCGCATTCGGGACAAACAGGCCCGACATCCCGGTTGACCAGGGCATAGATCAGCATACCCAGAGCGCTCGTGGGCACCACAAACAGTCCCCAGAGCAGGGCAGGGAGCCTGCGCCTTCTGGCATCCAGTACGACTCCCAGAGCAGGGCCGATAAATAGAAGCAAAAAATCCAACCTGGACAAGCGATCAAGAACAGTTCATGACAATTGAAGGAATCGACTGGAACTGGTCAATTTGTCGAAGACCTGGAGATGCAGATAACTCTCAAGGATAAATCCTTATACCTGATCAGTGTGATGAATTATCCCTGACAAGAATGAGTCAAATCGCCTGGCTAAGTATTCTATGTTCTCAGTTTGGATACTGCAGCCCCTTCACAGCCGGGTGTATGCGGTAGACAATTAGATCCTGGTTTCCAGTCTGAGTGTTCCTCTGAATTGAGAGAAAATGCCCCCTGGAAACAGTCCCATTTTCAACAGGACATACAATTGTTCCCAGATATTCCCCCTCAGGACTGAATATGATCCAGGTTGCGTGTTCTTCTGCTGGTGATAGAGCAGGAGAGCACTATTTCGAAATCGTTTCAGAAAATGAAGTAACAACGGCAGTTACATCGTCCGTCCCGAAATACGAAGGACAGCTTTTCGAGTTCGAGGAAATACTCCATCTCCGGCAGGATGAAAAACGAACCGAATCCCTCCTGAACCGTGCCCGTTCATTTATCATGGGCGACGATGGACGTTATTATGTCCCTGATCCGGGGGATAATCGTATAGCTGTCTTTAATGAGAATGGTGAATACAGCCATTCTATTGGTCGGCAGGGAGCGGGACCGGGAGAATTTGAAAGTGTTTTCACATGTGAGGTGAAGAACGGGCAGCTAATGGCATTTGACCCGAGAGCAAACCGACTATCGATTTTTTCCACAAATGGGGAATTCATTCGTCATATCAGTGGACCACAGGTTGGTATCGGTGTTAATAATCTAACACCCTTATCCGATGACAGAATGCTGATCAGTTATACAGACTTTGATCGTACTGATCGGGAGTACATGTATCAATGGTCCACCATTATGGTTTTTTCTGCCTTAGACGATACTCTCTGCCAGCTATCCAGTGATCCCTGGAGTTTCGGAAAACGGATCACTGTAGATCGCTATGGTGGAACAGCACAGCATTTCTTCAGTCCCAGAACAGGAATCTACTATTACCCGGGTTATGGTATCCTGAAGTATAACACAAAAGACCCAATTATTGAGTGGTACGATCTGTACGGTTCACTCCAAAGAACTATCCGTATGGATATGTTGCCTGAAAAAGTAACGGATGAAGAAAAGAGGGGAATCCGGCGCTATCTCCAGAGACGAGTAGACGAAGCAGCTAATGAAGGGTGGAGAGCAGTATATGAGGAGACGAAGAAGCAGGCAGTTATACCTTCCGAGAAATCCTGTTGGGCTTC
>CAZWVF010000001.1:74632-106452 GCA_964637695.1 uncultured Gemmatimonadota bacterium
CCGTTTCAGGTGCTGATCTGACTTTCTGCTATAACAAAATCCTTATGGGGCGCAACTACTGAAAATAATTCCGTCAGCTTTGGGAGGGTTGGCACCGACCGCCCTTGTTCATAACGTGCGTAGGCATTGAGTGACTTGGCACCGAGTTGTTTAGCTACGTCTTCGAGGCTCAGACCGGCTTTTATTCTTTCGCGCCTTAGAAGGAATGCCGTGAGTGCAGCCTGGTCAGAGGCACCGACTTCGAAATATCCAGAATTTCCGGGATAGACTGTGATTGAAAAGTTCTCACGGTTCACGAGTGACTCTATTGCATCGGCAATCATCTCATAGGCTTCCTTTTTTGTGCGACCCTGGGTGACAATGCCGAGGATAGGAACCTCTATCGCCCAGAATCGACCTTCTTTAAAAACCTGTCCTGAAAATCGCATCATTTATATCCCTCGGCCTCTTTAAGGATGGCCCTGGCAGTGTATTCGTTAACTTCATTATGTCTCGGTACACTCAATTCCTGCTTTCCATCCGTCCAGATATCGTGCCGTTGTCCGTGACGAGCCAGGTACCACCCCAGCCCCCTCAATTTTTTCTCGAGCTCTTTACGCTTCATTGATAATAATTACACGTATAGGTGTAATTGTCAAGGTGCGATCAATCCAGCCCGTTCAGGCATAAAGGAGGGGCTCAGAATGTAGATATAAGATGTGACATGGACGGTGCAGCGATTCCGACTGTTTTCAGTATTCGCCCGATGATCAATGGGATGATCTATCCCTGACAAGAATGAGTCAAATCGTCTAACTCAACCTTAACAGGTTACTGTTTCATGGCTCCCCATTGTCCACCAGCCATGAAAGATGCATCTTCGGTTGTCGCCCATGTTCCAGTAACTGATGCTGTGCGCAGGTCAAACGAACCAGATATCGTAGCAGTAGTAATTGTGGTATCAAACATTGTACATACACGACGTACTGTTACGTTTCCCAGGATACGGCTATTGTTGCCTATCGTTAAACTTCCTTCCATGTCAACTGTGTAATTTCCCCAGTTGGTAAGCCTGCCCGAGATCGTTCCTGTGGCAGCACAACTCCGATCCTCAGATATTTCCAGTGTGATTGTCCCTTTATCACTACCCAGTTCAATATAACCCACCCAGGTTCCCGGGTATGATGTCTCTTCAGACAATGGAGACTTGCCACAGCCTGTAATCCAGAAACAGATTATGCTGCTTGTTATGACTAATGTTGCCAGCAGCTTGAAAGTTTTACGGCTTCTGAAAATAACACTGCTGGGCAACAAGGATATGCCCCTATACATAACGGGACCTCCTTATTTTATAGGTAGGAGTCCCCTCTCTAAATAAAGATAACGATTAAGATCGTTATCCGTTTAACAATTCATGGCGATACAGGCTCATGGGGGAGGGCAGGTATCGGCCGGCCAGTTGGTCAGTGTATTCTGAATAATATGCTCTTCAAGGCGAATATAGGGAACTTGTATCTCTACTCATGAGAGGCGAATATAAGGCGAAACTCTACTTGCATATATTTCCAGGTTTGTATATCCTCCAGTCGATCTTTCGCGACGAACTGAATAATAAAGCAGGAAAGGATCGGATAATGGGAAATCCATTTGCTCATGTTGAATTGATGACATCTGATGTAGATGCAGCCAGAAGTTTTTACTCGGATATGGGATCATTCGGGATATTCAGGGACCCGACCGGTGGAGTCATGGCCATCTGGGAGGAGCCTGAAAAGAGTTAAGACAGTTCGATCATATCAGTAAAGAAGCATGCCTTTTAGATCGGGTGCTGCCCTGTCAGTTAAAGGTCAAGCAGTTCGAGAGAATGACCTGGCCGGGCAGCTCGACGGATCTCACCGGGAACTGTAAAGAGATAAATCTCCAGAGTTGGCCCAACAAAGCTCTGGAAGAGGTGTCCGCCGAAAACACTCATATTGGTGTCGCTGAGCACGCAGTGGATATGGGGAAAGAGTGAGCCGTCACTTTTGCGGCTGATGTTGCCTGTCATGGAGATCACCTCGAGTTCCTGGTCGAAATCCCTTTCTGTGTATTTGCCGGTATCCTGATTGTAATATCCAAGGCGGGCACTGGTAACAGCGCCAATTCCTGAAAGAGATCCCGCAGCGATTCCCTCTCTCTCGCAGAATTCGACTATCTTCTCTATTACCGATTCACCGGTTTCGAGTCTTATAACCCATCCTCCATCAAAAGGACGCTGGAGCATTTGGCATTCCTTCCAGTAAGGTGTTGATAGTACAATTCCGAAGATAGGAAGGTGGATGGCCGGTGCCAACCCCGGCTGCTGAATAAAAACCGTCAGGGACTTGCAGGGTCAGGGAGAAATGTCTGGATGATCCAACACCTCAAAAGCAGGATGGTCTGGACCGCTGTGTTCATTTTCACCTTTCTGACTGCTTCAATTGCGCTGGCCGCTTTGATACTGCCCGGGGGCAGGGATATAACCGTGAGGCTGATCCGCTGGTGGGCAAGATGGACGCTCAAACTGGCCGGTGTGAAGTACGAAGTGATCGGGATTGAGAATGTTCCTGAGGATCGACCGGTTGTATTTGTGGCAAACCACCAGAGTTCCCTGGATATACCTGTATGCATTGCGGCACTGCCCGGAAGAGTCCGCATGATGGCAAAGCATACCCTCTTCAAGATTCCTGTATTCGGATGGTTGCTCTATGCCGAAGGTTTTGTGCCGGTTAACCGGAAGGATCGGAAGAAGGCCAGGATGAGTCTTGGGCCGGCTGCCCGCAAACTTAAGAAAGGGATCAGTATCTTCGTTTTCCCCGCCGGAACGAGAAGCAGGACAGGTGATGTCGGTTCTTTCAAGACAGGGGGATACAGGCTGGCAATAGAGGCAGGCGTTCCGATTGTTCCATTGACTCTCGCCGGGGCTGAGGACCTGCTTGCAGCGGCTCGCAGACTGATCAAAAAGGGCAAAATCACTCTGATTGTGGGTAAACCGATTGAGACTAAGGGCCTTGAATTGGCTGACAGGATCAGGGTGAGGAACGAAACGTGGCAGTGGATAAGTGAGACGAAGAAGAGCTATTCCGGTAATAAATCCGAATGAACTGATCTCCAGAGATCTAGCAACTCACTGAAATCAAGTTCGTGTAGACTTCCGGCCTCCGCCGGCAGGCGACTCTCCATAATCCTGAAACGCCTCTCGAATCTATCAGCCGACCCGCGCAGAGCGGCTTCGGGATCGACGCCGAATTCAAGGACGGCACCTACCAGTGCAAGCAGAAGGTCTCCGAACTCACTTTCCATCTCTTCTGATTGTGAAGCTTCAGAGGAACCTGATCGGGAGATTGTCTCCTCAAACTCTTTCAATTCCTCCCTGATCTTTTCTACGGCCTGCTGACGCGACTGCCACCTGAATCCCGCTCGCTGCGCCTTCGACATCAGGTGAGCGGCTCTCTGAAGGGCAGGGAGGGACCGGGGTATTCCAGACAGGGCTGATTCTTTCCCCTCCTCGATCTTCAACCGCTCCCAGTTACGCAGGACTTCTCCGGATCCACTTACCTCAGTTGAGTCGAATACATGAGGATGCCTGCTGATCAGCTTCTCACTGATAACGGTGGCGATCTCATCCAGATTGAATTCGTTTCTTTCAGCCCCGAGCTGGGCATGAAAGACGATCTGAAGGAGCAGATCTCCCAGTTCCTCAACCAGTTTTTCGGTGTCAATGTCATCTTTACTGTCGAGAACGTCGAGGACTTCGTAGGTTTCTTCCAGCAGATTGGTACGAAGACTCTTATGATCCTGTTCTCTGTCCCAGGGGCAGCCTTCCGGGCCGCGCAGGACAGCCATTATCGCTTCGAGGCGACGCAGCGGATCGTCCGGGAATTCCTGGATATCTATCGGCATTTTGAAAACAGAGAATTCAACATCTCACCGCCTCTGACAACTCGATGTACTTGGTAGACCATGGGCTGATGTTTTTCGGACCAGGCCTATGACCATACAGCCTTGGCACGAGCGATATCGCCCGGCGCAGCGGAATCCCCGACCAGTAAAGCGACTCGCTGGGCATGTGTGAACGATCATTTCTTTTGCCACCGATCATCGTTCTCCAGCACCGAATATGGTCCGTCACCATCAAGCCAGGCTCTTGCGGCAGTATCCGCGCGAAGCCAGGCATCCCAAAACGCCGTACTCAGGGCGAGAATGACCCGATGGTGATTCGGATTCCGCTTCTCGGCGTCGCCGGGCAGGGCGCGGTCAGAGAAGGCTGAGTGCTCGGCTCTGTATAGAACCAGCTCGTATTTACCGCCGGGCGGCAAAGCAGGAAACACGGCAAGACGAGACTCCATGTCGGCATTACCAATGGGGGCAACGTCTTTCGTGCCCGTCATCAGCATCCACGGTATCTTGACATTGCCAAAAGCCTGTCCTGGGTCACCTCGACGTGGGCTGCTGGGGCTGAAGGCTATGGCTGCCTTAATACGCGGGTCGGTGAAGGATATATTGCCTCGTCCGATACTCTGGCCGCCGACCGCCTGTGTCGTCACTGCTCCGAAGGAATGGCCTGACATGCCAACTTTGTTGATATCAAGACGCCCCGCCAGAACGTGACCGTCAGTATTGTTCCAGCGATCAAGCTGGTCGAGTACGGCAGAAACGTCCTTCACCCGCAACAGGAAGTTCTGAGGCCCCGCCGCCTCCTGCATTGCCCTCATACGAAGCCTCAGGGGTTTATCCTTCCACACTGAGGTATCGCTGCCAGGATGCTGCAGGAACACCACTGCGTAGCCGCGTGCGGCCCAGTGCTGGCCCAGGTACGCATTCCCCTCACGTGATCCCCCCAATCCGTGGCTGAAGAGCAGGACCGGAGCTGGTGTGTTTTGGGAGGGAAAATAGACGAGAACCGGAATGGCACGCAGCCGTTTTGTATCATTGACAGTGAGGTCAAGTGTTTCGGTGCTTCGCCTATCGGAAACCTTCAGCGGGTCATAGGCATCGGTTTGTGCTGAAACGGGAACACAGAATAGAATCACGATAATAAAAAGAATATATATCAAGCAAATATGTGGAACTCGTTTCACGAGTTAGTCCTGGTGCTCGACGTCCTGCCGGAAATCTGCGGCGCGAAGCGCTGTCAGATGCATGCCGTTAGAGTAGCCGGCCTGGACCGTCGACTGATTCTCGCAGTTTCCGACAGGGCGGCTCACTGGTTCTCTTGTGCTGACCTTTGCATTGAAGGGCACAGTACCGATCCATAGGAGCAAAAAACACAGCAGTCTCCTTCGAGTGGCTTGAGAACCGTCTTACATGACGGACATTCGAAGAAATAAACACAGGCATTTTCAGGCATTGTCTCGGTGCTCGAGGTGCCACACTCAGGGCACGTCAGAACGGATTCCAGCTTAATGCTATCGTTATGCATGGTCTGTCAACAATTCAAGTTTGATGGTGAAGGCGACATCCTGAATCCGCAGGCACAGACATTCAGTGAGTCGCAGTCGGTGTCTGGACTGTGGTGTCCGGACAGAGAAGAATAGTCATTGTTGCAGCTATTTAATAGTCAGTTAGAGTATAAAATAAGATATTTGCCTTAACGAGAGGGAGTCCTTGAATCTTGACACTGCAACTGCCTGCTCATAGTTTCCATTTTCCCAATGTCTAAGAGGGTTCAGGGCGATTAGCTCAGTCTGGTTAGAGTGCTTGCTTGACATGCAAGAGGTCACTGGTTCAAGTCCAGTATCGCCCACCATTCTCTGCTCAAGACTCCGGGCGAATACCTCCTGTTACAAGCTGGTTTCCAAGTTGAGCCGTAAAACCTGGGATGGAACTCGATGTCGCAGAAAGATCGAGCTGAAGAACAGATAGTATTGACGCTGCCTGATGGTACGACCCTGAAATTCCCTGCGGGAACGACTTCAGGGGAGGTGGCAGTCTCTATCGGTTCAGGGCTGGCCAGAGCTGCGGTTGCAGCCGAACTGGACGGTTCGATGATCGATCTGTCGGCCCCGCTGAACGCAGGCGGCATTTTCAAGATCCATACTTTTGATTCCGAGGAAGGCAGGGATGTGTTCTGGCATTCCGGCTCACACCTTCTGGCACATGCTGTAAAGAGGATTTTCCCGGAGGCAAAGCTGGCGATCGGGCCGGCAGTTGAGGAGGGATTCTATTACGACATCGATTTTGGCGAGCCGATCTCGAGCGACGATTTCGAAAAGATCGAAGCCGAAATGGATCGCATCGTTAAGGAGGACCTGGAGATTACGCGGGTGGCTATGCCTGTCGAAGAGGCTAAAGCACTATTTGCCGAGCAGGGAGAGACCTATAAAGTCCGCATTCTGGAAGACCTGAAAGAGGACGAGGAAGTAGGCCTGGCAGGTGATGACGAGGTCACTCTCTACAGGCAGGGTGAATGGATCGACCTGTGCCGCGGCCCTCATGTACCTTCTACGGGTCTGATGAAGGCCTTTAAGGTGATGAAACTGGCCGGAGCATACTGGCGTGGAGACCAGGAGAACGAACAGCTTCAGCGGATCTACGGCATCGCCTTTCCGAAGAAGTCTCAACTCAAGGATTACCTCTTCAGACTCGAAGAGGCGAAGAAGAGGGACCACAGGCGTATCGGCCGGGAGATGAGGCTGTTCTCTTTTCAGGAATCTGCTCCGGGCATGCCTTTCTGGCACCCAAGAGGGATGATCCTTTACAACACGGTGATGGCATACATCAGGCGCAAGCTGGATGAACGGCGGTACAATGAGATCTTCACTCCGCTGATCCTGAATGCGGAATTGTGGAAACAGAGCGGGCACTGGGATCACTACCGTGAGAGCATGTACTTCACCGAGATCGATGGAGAGCAGTTCGCCGTGAAACCTATGAACTGCCCGGGTGCGTGCATGGTCTACAGGGCCGATCTGAAGTCGTATCGGGATCTGCCATTCAAGGTAGCCGAGATGGGAATAGTGCACAGGCACGAGATGTCGGGTGTTCTGCACGGTTTGACCCGGGTGAGGTTCTTTACACAGGATGACGCCCACATCTACTGCACGCCGGATCAGGTCCGGGACGAGGTGATGGATCTGATCAATATGGTGCAGGAAGTCTATTCAGATTTCGGCTTCGATGATTATCATGTAGAGCTGTCGACGAGACCGGAGAAGTATGTTGGCACGATAGACATGTGGGACCGGGCCGAGGCGGATCTGGAAGCCGCCCTGGAAGAGACCGGCCTCGAGCACATTCTGAATGAGGGAGATGGTGCCTTTTACGGGCCGAAGATAGACTTCCACTTCAGGGACAGCCTGGGGCGTTCGTGGCAGATGGGAACCATACAGGTAGATTACTCTATGCCGGAACGCTTCGATCTTGAGTATGTTGCATCGGACGGGGAGCGTCACCGGCCGGTAATGATTCACAGGGCGATTTTCGGTTCGATAGAGCGCTTTATAGCAATACTCATAGAGCATTATGCCGGTGATTTCCCCCTCTGGATAGCGCCCCGGCAGGTGGTGGTGATTCCGATAAGCGAGAATTTCCGTGATTACGCCCGGGAAGTCGCTTCCGGTCTTGAAAAAATCGGAATAAGAGTAGAAGTTGATGCAAGAGATGAAAAAGTAGGATATAAGATTCGTGAAGGTGAAACCGGACGCGTCCCTTATATGCTGGTAGTCGGCAGGAACGAAATGGATAATAGCACTGTCAGCGTAAGACGCAGGAAAGAGGGTGATCTTGGGGAAATGCCCCTCGATGACTTTCTGTCATTGATCGAGAAGGAGGGGACAGGCAGCTCGTGAGTAAAGACCGAGGCCCTCGAGTCAATTTCCAGATCAAGAAATCACCCGTTCGTATTATAGACGAAGAGGGTGAGCAGCTTGGGATTATGGAGATTGATGAGGCCCGTACCACTGCCGAGGAACGGGGTCTTGACCTCGTGGAAGTAGCTCCTGACGCCAGGCCGCCGGTCTGCAAGATCATGGACTACGGTCGGTATAAGTACGAGCAGGCCAAAAAAGATAAACAGGCCAAGAAGAAGCAGCACCAGGTACACGTAAAGGAAATGAAGTTCCGGCCCAAGATCGACGATCATGATTACGGGCACAAAGTTGCCCAGGTAAGAGAGTTTCTCGAAAAGGGAGACAAGGTAAAACTCACGATCATGTTCAGGGGGCGCGAGATGATGCATAAGGAATTCGGCGAAGCCATCCTGGAGAGGGTGAAGGAAGATCTAAGGGATATTTCCGAGATCGAACAGGAAGCGAAGGCCGAGGGAAGGAACATGACGATGGTTCTTGTTCCTTCCAGGTATGCTCAGAAGGGTCCTGCAGCAGAGAAGTCGGAACCTGTAACGGAAGAGATAGAAGAAGAGTAGAAGGTGAGTTAGCCAGTTATGCCGAAGATGAAGAGTAACCGCGCCTCAATGAAGCGGTTCAAGAAAACGGGAACAGGGAAGATCCGCAGACGGAAAGCGTATGCGAGTCATCTGCTGACGTCCAAAAGCCCGAAGAGAAAGCGAAATCTGCGCAAGGGCACAGAAGTGTCGAAAGCAGATGCGAAGAAGATAAACAGGATGCTCAGCAAATGACTTTGAGCAGATTGGATATCTTACAGAGCAGGATTGAACAGGAGTATGCCAGATGCCGCGTGTGACCAACAGCCCGGCAAGTCGCCGGCGGAGGAAGAAGTACCTGAAACAGGCCAAAGGTTATGTCGGAGGCCGTCGCAAGCTCTACCGGACCGCGCGTGAGTCGGTGGAGCGCGGATATCAGTACGCATACAGGGACCGCAGAAGGAAGAAGCGCGATTTTCGCCGCCTGTGGATCATAAGGATCAATGCCGCCACCAGAAAGCATGGAATGAGTTACAGTCAGTTCATAAACGCTCTGTCGATCAAAGGGGTGGATCTGAACAGGAAAGTTCTTGCCGATCTGGCGGTACGCGATGAAGATGCGTTTGCAGAGCTGGTTGAAACAGCCAGGAGTGCCGGCAAGTAGATCATAGAAATGCCCGGAATCGATTATGTATTGTGGGCCGGCCGGTACATGGATGTGCCGGCCGTTTGTCTGACAGGAATTAGTTAGTGCCGTGAATACACCAGATTACAATGCGCTGACAGAGGAAGCTCGAAGCTCTTTCGAAAAAGCCGGTGACGAACGCGCACTCGAAGAAGCACGGGTCGAGTGGATCGGCCGGAAGGGCCGAATCACACTCCTGCTCAGAGATATACCAGAACTTGCGGCTGAAGAGCGTCCCGAGGCCGGCAGAAAGCTGAATGCGCTCAAGTCGGAGCTGAAAGAAATTTTCGAGGCCAGGTTAAATGAATTATCGACAAAGAGTTCAGTTGCAGGAGACGCAATCGATATAACCCATCCGGGCAGAACCCCCTTTGCCGGAAAACTGCATCCGATCACGAAAGCGCTGCGGGAGATCGTCGCCGTATTCCGGGAGATGGGATTCGATGTCGCCGAAGGCCCTGAAGTAGAGACCGAGTATTACAACTTCGAAGCGCTGAACATTCCTGCCCACCACCCGGCCCGCGGCATGTGGGATACATTCTATACGCAGGACCCTCCCGGCATGGTGCTGCGTACGCATACAAGTCCGGTTCAGATCCGGGTGATGGAATCAACTCCGCCGCCCGTCAGGATAATAATCCCGGGGCGCTGCTATCGTGCAGACACTCCCGATGCCACGCACAGTCCCGTCTTCTATCAGGTCGAAGGGATCTATGTGGACGAAGGTGTCAGCATGGCGATGTTGAGGGGGGTGCTCGACACCTTCGCCCATCGACTTTTCGGGGAGGATGTGCCTACCAGATTCCGGCCCTCCTATTTCCCATTCACTGAACCGAGTGCGGAGCTGGACATAGGCTGCATCCTGTGCAGGGGGGAGGGGTGCAGGATGTGCAAGGGTTCGGGATGGCTGGAGATCCTGGGATCGGGCATGATCAATCCGGCGCTGTACGGATTCGTGGGCTACGACGCAGACCGGGTCACCGGTTATGCATTCGGTATGGGAGTGGAGAGGATAGCGATGCTTCGCTACGGTATCGATGATATTCGCCTCTTCTACGAGAATGACATTCGTTTCCTGGAGCAGTTCTGAGATGCTGGTACCATTGAGCTGGCTGCGAGATTTCGTGCAATACGAGGGCACCGTCGAGGAACTGGCTGAAAGACTGACGATGGCCGGGCTTGAAGTGGATGACATCGTGCGTCCGGCAGAATCGTTCGAGGGTGTGGTTGTTGCCGAGGTTCTGGAAGTTAAGCAGCACCCGAATGCGGAACGCCTCTCTCTGTGTCGGGTTACGAACGGTGAAGAGGAGATATCCGTTGTCTGCGGTGCCGACAATGTGGCGGCTGGTCAGAGAGTTTCCTTCTCACCGGTTGGATCAACCCTGCCGGGTGATGTGAAGATAAGGAAGGTGAAGATCCGGGGTGAAGTCTCCTTTGGGATGATCTGTTCCGAGAAGGAGCTCGAGATGGGAGAGGACGCCGATGGGATCATGGTCCTTCCAGATGACGCTCCGGTCGGGACAGCCATCTCTGCTTACCTGGGGCTGGATGAAGAGATCCTCGATATAGAAGTCACACCGAATCGCCCGGATGCTCTCTCCATCTACGGAGTTGCACGGGATGTTGCAGTTCTCTACGGGCTTCCACTGGCCCCATGGGGAACCGGAGTGACCGAATCCGGCGCACCGGCATCGGAAACCATCTCTGTAAAGGTTGAAGATCCCGCCGGCTGTCCCCGCTACTGCGCCCGCCTCATTCGTGGAGTGGAGATCGGGCCGGGTCCTGCATGGATGGCCGGTCGACTGCGTGCAGTGGGCCTGAGGCCGATCAACGTGATCGTGGATATCACAAACTACCTCATGATGGAGATCGGCCAGCCTCAGCACGCGTTCGATCTGCAGCAGGTGGCAGGAGGTGACATTGTTGTACGTCGTGCTCAGGAGGGAGAGGCTCTCAGAACGCTGGATGATGAGGTCCGCAGCCTTGACCCTGAGATCCTGATGATCGCCGATTCGGAGAGGGCACTGGCCGTTGCCGGTGTCATGGGTGGTATAGATTCGCAGATAGATGAGAACACAACCGACATTCTGCTTGAGAGCGCCCACTTCGATCCGGTCCGCGTGAGTACAGGCGGTAATCTGCTAAATATGGTCACGGAGAGCAGAAAAAGATTTGAAAGGGGAACTGATCCTACGCTGCCTGGCAGGGCTGCCGATCGGGCCGCTGAACTCATGGCCGATTTCGCAGGCGGTGAAGTGGCGCCCGGAATCGTTGAATTCGTGGCGCCGGAAGCGGTCAGGAGGCGTACCCTCTCTGTTCGGAAACCATGGATAGATATGCTTCTGGGAGCCGAGATAGCTGAAGAGAGATCCAGAACGATCCTGGATGCTCTGGGATTCGAATTGACCGATGCATCCGGAGATGCAGCCTGGGAGGTGACTATCCCGCCATGGCGTCCGGACGTCGCTGGTGAAGCAGATATTGCTGAGGAGCTGGCCAGGGTTTACGGCTACGACGAACTGGGCAGCGACATCTCACTGTCGGGGAATGCACCGGAGGGTCTCACCAGCATTCAGAGATTGCGGGAAGAGGTCCGTAACAGCCTGGTCGGACTCGGATTGCATGAAGTCGTCACAGATTCACTGGTAGAAAGGGATGCCCAGCACCCGCTCTTCCCCGATGCCCGTCCTGTTGTTCTGGCAAATCCGCGCAGTGAAGATCATGTTGAGATGAGGAGGGATCTGCTCCCGGGGATCCTGAAAGTTATTAATCATAATGTCCGGCGACAGATCGAGGATCTGCGGGTTTTTGAAATAGGCATGATTCACCGTGTCGAATCAGGCAGGGCCGGTGAAGAGGAATGGGTCCTGGGAGCGCTGACTGGAGCGCGCATGGCAGAAAGCTGGAGTGATCCGGGAGCCAGAACCGACTGGTTCGACCTGCAGGGGTTACTCAGCAATCTCTATTCAGCCATTGAAATCGATGCTCTGCGGTCAGTTGCCCATGAGAATCCGGCACTTGAAAGTGGAACAGGGTGCCTTCTGGTATCTTCCGATGAAGTCGAAATGGGATTTGCAGGACGTCTTGACGAGGAAATACAGAAAGAGTTCGACCTGGACGATCCTGTCTGGATCTTTGGTATGAAGCTCGATTCACTGACGGGTCAGATCAAAGCTGTGAGCAGGTATGAGGGTCTTCCCAGACATCCGGCTTCCGACCGTGATATCTCGCTGATCCTCCCGGCAGATACTGCATTAGGGGAGATGATGGAACGGATCAGAGAGGAAAAACGGGTTGAATCAGTGAAATTGAGAGATGAATATGCCGGGGAGCAGATCCCTGAAGGTATGAAGGGAGCTCTCCTGGGAATCAGATATCGTGACAAGGATAAGACTTTATCAGACCGTGATATAGAAGTATTACATAATAAAGTGGTTGAGGTACTGACCAACGAGTTCGGAGCCCGGTTGCGAGGTTGAGAACAGCCCGGCACCTGCTCAAGCGATGAGGTTGGAGCGTGACAATATCCTATGTAAAAGCTCTTGATCAGCTTGATAAGCAGGTAGATGGTCTGGTCAAAGAGCTGGAACGTGCAAAGAAGACAAAAGAGAAGCTTGAGAAGCGTATCAGGGAGATCGAAGAGAAACTCTCGGGCAGAGAGTCTGAGATCGGACGGCTGCAGAAAAAGGCGAGTGCCGTCTCGGGAGATCTCGATGAAACGTACCTGAAGCAGCGTGCCAAAATCCACAACCGGCTCGCACAGCTGCTGGCACGGCTCGATTCCCTTTAAGGAAGGCTTATGAGCGTTAAAGTTACAATCTTCGGAACCGAATATCCCGTCAAGGGAGATGCCGACAGCCACTATATTGAAGAGGTAGCCGCCTACGTGGATGAGAAAATGCGTGAGGTGGCACAGGGTCTCAGTGTCAAATCGACTACGAAAGTGGCTATCCTGGCTGCACTCAATATTACCGATGAACTCTTTACTGCCCGTCGATCCAATTCTGATATGGCAGAGGAGATCCACAACCGTGTAACCGATCTGACAGAACGCGTCAAGGGAGTAAGGGCAGGGTAAGCCCGGACATGACACGCATTCTATTTGTCGGTGATATCATGGGGCGCACAGGCCGGAGGGCCGCTGAAGCCTGGTTCCAGGAGCACGTGGAGGATGGCGGCTTCGATCTGATAGTTGCCAATGGAGAGAATTCTGCCGGTGGCTTCGGTATAACCGAACGGATATGCAACAGCCTCTTCTCGATGGGTATAGATGTGATCACGGGTGGCAATCATACATTCGACAAGAAAGAGATCCTTCCCTATCTGAATGAGGAACCGCGTCTTCTGAGGCCTGCAAATTATCCTCCCGGAGTTCCAGGAAGAGGTGTCTGGACCGGAGAAACTTCCGGCGGTGTCCGCATGGCTGTTGTGAACCTGCAGGGCAGGGTGTTCATGAAGGGTGTGGACGATCCCTTCCGAGCCGCTGATGTGCTGCTTGAGAGCATCGGGGAGGAGGTCGATCTTGTCGTGATCGATTTCCACGCAGAGGCGACGAGTGAGAAGATGGCCTTCGGCTGGTTCATGGATGGCAAAGTTGCCGCAGTTGTAGGTACCCATACGCACGTTCAGACCGCAGACGAGTGCCTCCTGCCTGGTGGGACAGCATATATTACCGACGTGGGCATGACCGGACCTCTCGATTCGGTCATCGGGGTCCGCAAGGAGGACGCTCTTGCCCGTTTCAAACTGGGAATCGCCAACCGTTTCCAGGTGGCGAAGGGAAATCCTGTTTTCTGTGCGGCTGTACTGGAACTGGATGAGAACTCGGGCAGGGCTACAGGTATCGAACGTCTCAGAGAGGAAATCGATCTCGATAACAACAGAAAGGACATGGAGGAAGAATGAGTGCATCCATCATCAGTGGCAAAGAGATCGCCGAGGATATCAGAAAAGAGGTGGCAAAGGGGGTAGCCGAACTCAAAGAGCAGGGCATAACACCCGGATTGGCTACTGTTCTCGTCGGAGAGGATCCTGCGAGTCATACATACGTGGGCATGAAGGTGAAAGCCTGTGAGGAGCTGGGTATTACGTCTGTCGCTGAGCAGCATCCGGTGGATATGAGTGAAGAGGATCTGCTCGCGCTCGTTGACCGGTTGAACAAGGACCCCGATGTTCATGGAATACTGGTTCAGCTTCCTCTTCCAGACCAGATAGACGAACAGAAGGTGCTGCTGGCGATCGATCCCGCCAAGGATGTGGATGGCTTCCATCCCTTCAACGTGGGGCTAATGCTGGTTGGAAAGCCTCGTTTTGCCCCCTGCACACCGGCAGGGATTGTGGAACTGCTCCTGCGATCGGGCAATAATCCTTCGGGCAAGCACGTCGTGATAGTCGGGCGCAGCAATATCGTGGGCAAACCTGTCGCCAACCTGCTGATGCAGAAGAACGACAGGGCCAACGCCACAGTCACGGTTGCACACAGCCGTACTCAGGATCTGCCCGAAGTTGTGCGTACGGGGGACATCGTTATCGCCGCCATCGGCAGTGCCGGTTTCATCAAAGCGGACTGGCTCAAACCTGGAGCGGTCGTGATCGATGTGGGAACCAACAGGGTCGACGACGACACTCGCGAGCGCGGCTGGAGGCTGGTGGGGGATGTAGACTTCGATGAAGCGTTAGAGGTGGCATCGGCCATAACCCCTGTTCCCGGTGGAGTAGGTCCGATGACCATCACGATGCTCATGGTCAACACCCTCGAAGCCGCCAGACAGCTTCACGGTTTATCGTGATGGCTCCCGGTCCGCTGCAGTCCTCCCTGTTCGATGAGCCTGACGGGGAACCGGCGGATCGGACAGATACCTCTTCTGAGGAGCTTTCCTCTGAGGGCGAAGAGGTTACCGGGGAAGATGACGGCTCCACACGGATATTCTCCGTTGAACAACTGAACCGGATCGTACGCGATCTGCTTGCTGACGAGATAGGCACGGTCTGGGTGGAGGGTGAGCTGAGCGGGATCAAGTACTACCGTTCGGGCGGGTGGAACAGGGTATACGGAACGATGAAGGATGCCGGGGCGGAGGCCAGGATCGTAGTATGGGAGGAAACCCTTTCGACTATGCCCTTCCAGCTCGAAGACGGCCTCAATGTCATCGCCCTGGCTGATGTGACTCTCTATCCCCAGAGGGGACAGTACCAGCTTGTCATCAGGGAGATGAAGCCCGCTGGGATCGGTGAGCTGGAACTGGCCTTTCAACAGTTGAAGGAGAAACTGGAGAAGGAGGGTCTCTTTGCTCCGGAGCGAAAGAAACCTCTGCCGGCATTCCCATTCCATGTAGGTGTGGTAACCAGCCGTCAGGGCGCCGCACTGCAGGATTTCCTCGACATAACATTGCGCCGAAACAGTGCGCTAAAGATCCTGCTGGCGCCGTCGCGCGTGCAGGGTGATGGCGCTGCGGCTGAGATCGTTGCCGCGATCGAAGCTCTCAACAGGGTCGATGATCTCGATTGCATTGTGATTACACGGGGGGGCGGAAGCCTGGAAGACCTGTGGTCGTTCAATGAGGAGATCGTGGCCAGAGCTGTTGCCGCGTCCGATCTGCCGGTCATCTCTGCCGTCGGACACGAGGTGGACTGGACGATAAGCGACTGGGTGGCCGACTGCAGGATGCCCACACCGAGCGCTGCTGCGGAAATGGTCGCCTGGCCCCGCGGCGACTGGTTATTTCAGATAGAAGAGAAGATGAACCGGTCGGAACGAATTGTGACCCAGAACCTTCAAAACATGCAGGAACGGGTGGATTGGTTCAGCCGGGCGCATGGTTTCCAGCGGATGAAGCAGCGCCTTCGGGAGGAGATACAGAGACTCGATGAAGCGCTCCGACTGTTGCCGGTCGGATTGCGTCACAGGATAGAGATCGCCGGCAACAGCCTGAGGGAAGCCGGAGATCGCATCTCTGCCGATATCGAGGCCGGTCTGGAGAGAAGTATCGCCCATCTGGGGCAGTTGCAGAGAACAATCCGGGCGCTGGGACCGCTCGAGGTGATGCAGAGAGGATATGCGATAGCACGATCGCCTGGAGGCGGTCCGGTTTTAAGAGATGCAGATGAGTTGCAGAAGGGTGACAATATAGAAGTATATTTACGTAAAGGGATGGCTGAGGCCAGGGTGGAGGGGACGGGTCCCGGACTCGAGTCTCAGTGGGGAGATGAGAATGTGAGTATCAGTGAAGAGAGAGAAGGGAAATGAGTAAAACAGAGGCCGTGAAGAAGATTCCAGATTCGTTCGAGCAGCGGATCGAACGTCTCGAGAGCATAGTGGAAAAGCTGGAGGAGGGGGAGGCACCTCTGGAGGAGTCGTTGAAACTTTTCGAGGAGGGCATCCAGCTGGCAAAGGCATGCCAGGTTCAGCTGGAGGAAGCAAAGGAGAGGGTGCAGGTGCTGCTGAAGGCGGCCGAGGATGGCAAGGTGACTACCGGACCATTAACGGAATCGTCTGAAGGTTGATTTCGATGACCGGGACACAGCAGATCAAAGAGTACCTGAGTCGGGTTCAACAGGAATGTGACACACATCTGGATCTGCTCATGCCGAAAGCCACAGAGGTCCCGGTTGTGATCCACGAAGCGATGAGGTACAGCGTGTTCGCGGGCGGCAAGCGGTTCCGGCCCGCGCTGGTAGTTGCTTCGGGTGAGGCCTTTGATGCAGAGAGCGGACCGCTGTACGGTATCGCCTGCGGCATGGAATTGATCCATACATACAGTCTGATTCATGACGATCTACCCTGCATGGATGACGACGATCTGAGAAGAGGAAAGCCGACTCTGCACAAGGTCTATGGAGACGGGATAGCCGTACTCGCCGGAGATGCTCTCTACGCCCTTGCCTTCGAAACCATCGCACGGTGTGCAGTACCCGAGACCGTCGAAGAAATAGCCCGCGCCACAGGGACCGCTGGAATGATTGGCGGACAGGTTGCTGATATAACGCTCGAAGGCGAAGAGATCACTCCTGATGATCTGGACTACATACACAACCAAAAGACCGGCTCTCTGATCACCGCGTGCCTGACTTCCGGAGCCAGGAGTGGTGGCGCCTCGACCGGGGAGATATCTGTTCTGAGGGATTTTGGAAAGCGCATCGGACTGGCATTCCAGATAGTTGATGATGTGCTGGATGAGACCGGCACGACGGAATCGCTCGGCAAGAAAACAGGGATGGACGTGGAGAGGGAGAAGAACACCTATCCGAAGATCCATGGACTCCAACCATCCGTCGACAAGGCCGTCGAACTGGTCGAGGAGGCCAAAATCGCTTTGGTACTCCCCGGACGCAACACAATCATTCTGGAACTACTGGCGGATTTTGTAGTCCATCGAGTTATGTGAGGCCACCTGCAATCAGCATCCACCTCATAGGAGGTACCACGGAGCATGTCTCTGTTAAATACAATTGATTCGCCCGCAGACCTGAAGGAGCTGTCCACTGAGGAACTGGAACAGCTCGCCAGCGAGATACGCGAGCGGCTCATCGAGGTTCTGTGCAATACAGGCGGCCATCTTGCTCCCAATCTGGGAGTCGTTGAACTCACCATAGCCCTTCATACCGTTTTCGATACTCCCGAAGACAAGATCGTCTGGGATGTAAGCCATCAGAGCTACGTGCACAAGATATTGACCGGCCGCAGGGAGCAGTTCCCTACGATTCGTCAGTATGGAGGCATTTCCGGTTATACAAACCGCGATGAGAGCAAACACGATCCCTTCGGAGCCGGGCATGCTTCAACGGCGATATCAGCGGCGGAGGGAATCGCCCGGGCGCGGGATAGTAAAGGAGAGGATTATCACGTTATTGCAGTTGTAGGTGACGGAGCCATGACCGGTGGACTTGCATATGAAGGATTGAATAATCTGGGGGCATCCCACAGTGAGATGCTGATCATCCTCAACGACAACGACATGTCGATCGCCCCGAATGTGGGAGCAATTCACGAGTACTTCACAACGGCGATCTCCAATCCCCTCTACAACAAGGTGAAAGAGCAGATGTGGGAGGTGATCAGGAAACTGCCGGCCGTCGGCAAACCTGCATCTGCATTGGGTCACAAAATGGAGGAGAGTCTCAAGAACCTGCTGGTTCCGGGCATTATTTTCGAGAGGCTGGGGATCAGATATTTCGGCCCTGTGGATGGCCACGACATAGAAGGGCTCATAAAGCACCTGAAGGATCTGAAGAACCTGAAGGGCCCCAAACTCCTGCACATCAAGACCATCAAAGGAAAAGGTTTCGAACCGGCCGAGATCGATGCAATCTCCTTCCACGGCACCGGTGCGTTCGACAAGGTCACGGGTGAAGGCAGGAAGAGTGAAGGCCCGCCTGACTATACAGTGGTATTCGGAAAGGCTCTCCTGGAGGAATGCAAGAATGACAATCGTATCATTGGGATCACAGGTGCCATGCCCAACGGTACAGGTCTCGATTATCTGGCTGCAGAGCTGCCCGATCAGTTCTACGACGTCGGGATTGCCGAAGGGCATGCAGTCTGCTTTGCCGCCGGCATGGCCTCCAACGGAATGAAACCGGTCTGTGCCATATACTCCACTTTCCTGCAGCGTGCATTCGATCAGGTTATCCACGATGTGGCACTGCAGAACCTGAATGTCTTCTTCTGTATGGACCGCGGAGGTCTGGTAGGCGACGATGGACCCACTCACCATGGTTCCTTCGATCTCAGTTACCTGCGCTGTGTTCCCAACATGGTGATCATGGTTCCGAAGGATGAAAACGAGCTGGTCCACATGCTGAGAACCGGTCTGGCCTACGAAGACGGTCCTATCGCCATGCGTTATCCCCGGGGAGCAGGTGAGGGTGTGGAACTCGATCCGGATCCAATAGAGCTGCCGATAGGCAAAGGTGAAGTATTGATCGAAGGGAGCGATATTGCTCTGCTTGCAGTCGGCAGGATGGTGGGGCTTGCAGAAAAGGCAGTAGAACACTTGAGAGAAACAGGCATTGAGGCTACTCTCGTGAATGCCCGTTTCGTCAAACCGGTCGATGAGGAGCTGATCGACCGGCTTGCAGGTGAAACAGGATTGATAGTGACCCTGGAAGAGAACAACATCAGGGGTGGTTTCGGAAGCGGTGTGCTGGAATATCTGAACAGTACCGGCCGGAAGGATGTACCCCTGCTGATTCTGGGGCTGCCCGATGCTTTCATAACCCACGGTACGATCCCTCAGTTGCTGAAGGAGGTCGGACTCGATCCGGAGAGCATTGCCTCGAAAGTCTCTTCCTTCCTGGATGCAAATGACAGGCGTTTGAGAACTCGCGAAGGCTCGAAATGATACTGGGAGTAGTTCCCCATCTGGAAAAGCACAATCTGTGGGATGCACTGAGTGATGTGTTACAATGGTCTGAAGCCCATCAGACGGAACTGCTTCTTCCCGCAAAAGCAGGCGAAACCTTCCCGCAGATAAGAGAAGGGGCAGGGATCAGATTCATGCCCGAGATTGAGATGGCCGGTGAGGCTGATTTTCTGCTGGCCATGGGTGGTGATGGTACCATCCTCGCCGCACTCAGGTACGCTGGAAGTCGGCAGATCCCTGTTCTCGGGATAAACCTGGGGAGCATGGGATTCCTTGCAGACACACCTCCTGAAAGCATCACCGAAGCGCTCGATAAACTGCAAAACGGTTCATACGAAATCGAAGAGAGAATGACGCTCGAGGCTGAGATCAATTGCTCAGAAAATCATTCCAGAATGATCGTCAGCAACGATGTCGTGATAGACAAGGGCAGTTACTCCAGGGTGATCGATATCTACGCCGAGGTAAACGGGCAGCTTCTCAAGCGCTATACTGCAGATGGCCTGATAATCTCAACTCCAACCGGTTCCACTGCATATGCACTGGCTGCCGGGGGACCGATTGTGGATCCCGCTATGGAGGCTTTGATCGTTGCCCCGATCTGTCCTCATATACTTGCCTCCCGTCCGGTTGTACTGCCCGCAGACAGGGCAATAGATATCACAGTGCACAGTCTGCATGGTTCAGTCAATGTAACCGGTGATGGACAGGAATGTCTGGTGGTGGAGAGTGGGGCTAAATTGGTCGTCCGTCGGGGAGAACAGAAGAACCGACTGGTTAAAACCGGAATGGGGCAGCCGTTCTTCGAGGTCCTCCGCGAGAAGCTGCAGTGGGGGTTCCGCGAGGATGCCGGCCGTTATTTATGAACGGTTGAGATACGATGATAGATTACTGGCACCCATCGGATGATCGTGAAGAGTACGAGGAGATCACGGGAAAGCCCCGCACGTCGGGCTTCTCCTTCGATGAACCGGATTCCACCGATGATTACATGCAGACTGCAGTTGATGACGAAGTGGATTACGATATAGAAAAGGAAAGTTCTGTCGAAGCTGACACTGTGATTGAACCGGGTACAGTTGATGAACCCGTAGTGGGGGAACCGCTCGAAAAACAGATAGAGCCACCTGTGGGGGATGATGATGATCATGAGGAGGAGGGAGAAGAATCGCCGCCTGAGGGAGAGGATGCAATCGAATGGTATTACAGGAGGGGCAAGCAGAAGGTAGAGGCTAATCAGCTGAATGAAGCTATCGAAGCCTACCGGCAGGTTCTCATCCTGGACGCCATGCATATCAAGGCGCGCAACAACCTGGCACTTATCTACGATACGATGGGTCTGTTCGAAAAGGCAGTTGAAGAATTGCGAACGGCTCTCGAACTGGATGGCAGGAATGTCGAAGTCAGGGCGAATCTCGGTGCTCTGCTGGGAGAACACGGGCGTATCGACGATGCAGAAAAGGAGTTCAAGAGGGCACTGGAAATTGCTCCCGAGGACCCTCGCATCAGGTTCAACCTGGGTCTGACATACTTCCGGAAAGGCCTCTATGCGAAGGCAACGCCTGAATTCGAAAGGGCGATATCGTACGAGGCCGACCACAAGCAGGCGCTCTACTATCTGGCTCAAAGCTACAACCTGACCGGTCATTATGAGAGGTCTCTCAAGCTGTTCGAGCATCTTATTGAGAAGGAGCCCGAGAATCACAGAGCGCACTGGTACCTCGGCATGCTTTACGACCGATTGAAAGATCAAGAGCGTGCCCGAAAACACTACCAGGATTCATACAGAATCAGGCAGAGTTCGGCAGAGAAAGAGGAGAAGGCTTAGTGCACCGCTCCGCAATTACGGTGATGTATCGAGAGCGCCGAGACGTCCGGCCAGTGGGGCACGAGGAGGAGGGATAACGGTGTACTCAGGGTGTTGAAATACCTGCTTCTTCTCTTGCTGGTATTGGCGGTGCTCAGATTTATCAACAGAGTCCACATGCAGCTGCAGAATATCCTTACTGCTTTCATGTCTCCTCAACCGGGATCGAGTGAAAGCACAACTGCAGGCAGGGATGCAGAGATCGATATCGAAGACGCCGATTACGAAATTCTTCCGGAAGATCCAGAGAACTCCACGGAGTAATCACAGGAACCATCGGCTCAGCTCGAAATTGTAATACAATACGAATAGACACTGAAGCATCTTCAATGTACGATTTCGCTCTCTAGTGTCATGTCAGGTGACAAACGTCGGCACCGAGAGTGATGCCGGATCCGGCCTGCAAGGCGCGGCGACGAGGCATAGCGGTGGCTATGGCGAGGAGGCGGAACGCAGCCGGTCGAGATTCAGCGCCGCTCGAATGCGGCGGTTGTCGCGTGACAGGGCACTGGCAGCATAGACATCACCAGAAGCAGGGATGCGATATCATGGAGCCAATCTGGTTTGAGCATTACGAGACGGGGGTCCCCCGGGACTTCACTCCTTCAGGCGATACTCTCAATACACTTTTCTCCGATACCGTAGCGAAATACCCGGATTCACCAGTCTGTTATTTCTTTGGTCGAAAGTTCACATTCGGTGAAATCGAGGACATGACGTTACGACTTGCCGCGGTGCTCCGGGCATATGGAATCGAAAAAGGGGACAGGGTGGCCATCATCCTTCCCAATCTGCCGCAGTATATTGCAGCTCATTACGCGATCCTGAGAATCGGCGCTACGGTTGTCCCTACCAACCCTCTCTATACAGACAAGGAGCTGGCCCACCAGATGAAGGATTCGGGCGCAAGGGTTGCCATTGCGCTCAATCTTCTGGTTCCAAGGCTGACAAGGGTATGGGAGGAAACAGACCTGGAACACTGCGTGGTCTGCAAGGTGAACGATTACCTGCCCGGGATATTGAAGTATCTCTATCCTGTCAAGGCACGGCTTCAGGGCCATAAACCGAAAGTCCCGTCAGACGATCGTTTCAGTTTCTTTGTGCCGGGTATAGCAGCGGCAGACCCCCGGAACGGATCTGAAGTTGATATGAGGGATTCAGATATAGCCATGCTTCTCTATACCGGAGGTACTACAGGTGTGAGCAAGGGAGCGATCCTGACACACTGTAATCTGCTCTCGAATGTACAGCAGGTACATGGATGGCTGACCGACTGCAAAATGGAGGGAGAGGCTATACTTGCCGCGGTTCCTTTCTTCCATTCATACGGTCTTACGACATGCCTGCATTTCTCATTCTCCTGTGCAAGTCCGGTGATACTGATTCCAAAATTCGACGTGGGAGAAGTACTGAAGCAGATCAATTCCAGGAAAGTGACACTCTTTCCCGGCGTACCGACAATGTATGTTGCCATAAACAACTACCCGAAACTGGCCAAATACGACCTCTCCTCAGTCAGGGCATGTCTGAGTGGTGCGGCACCTCTCCCCCTGGAGGTCCAGAAGAGATTCGAGGAGATCACAGGCGGAAGGCTGGTTGAAGGTTACGGACTCAGTGAAGCAAGCCCGGTCACGCATGCCAACCCGATCTATGGGAACAGAAAGATCGGTTATATAGGGGTGCCGGTATCGGGAACGCAGGCGGCGGTTGTCGACCCCGAAACCAGGAAGGAACTGGGGACAGGTGAAGTTGGAGAACTTGCCGTCAAGGGTCCGCAGGTAATGCAGGGCTACTGGAACATGCCCGAAGAGACGGCGGGTCAGCTCCAGGAGGGATGGCTCTTTACCGGTGATATGGCGGAAATAGATGAGGATGGCTTCTTTGCCATCGTTGACCGCAAGAAGGATATGATCATTTCAGGCGGCTACAACATCTACCCGCGCGAAGTTGAGGAGGTCCTCTACGGACACCCTGCGGTTCTGGAATGCGGTGTGATAGGGATCCCGGACGATTATGCCGGGGAGAGGGTCAAGGCGTACGTGGTGCTCAACGAAGGGATAGCGGCCACCGAGGAAGAGATCATTAAGCATTGCGCAGATGGTCTGGCAAAGTTCAAGGTCCCTGCTGCAGTAGTGTTCGCCGAGGAACTGCCGAAGAGCCTGATCGGCAAGATCTTGAGAAAAGAGATCCGCAAAATGGAAGAGGTCGGCGCAACCAGACCCATTGAGAAGGAGTAATATCAGCAAGGGAGGGGATATGTCTCTTAGGAGTACTTCACCCGGCTGTTACCTGGTTTCCGTCCGGAAACGGCTCTTTTGCGCAATCTCGGCGTCAATCTGCCGGATTTCTTGTGCGACGTACGCATGTACGTCTCCGCGCAATCCGTTGATTTCCTTGACCATGCGTAAAATTACTCGTTTCCATACTGGAAACTTCGCCAGTGCCCATCCGGAGATTGCTCGCCGGCAACAGCCGGACTCGCGGTCCAAAGAACGGACTCCGGATGGACACTACATAACAGATCGGGCTGACTGCAGGTTCATCCGGAGAGTCGGCTTCCTGCTGGCTTTTCTACTCCCGGTCCTGCTGTTCCTGAGTGCGACCATTGTCAATGCACAGATTTCGAAAACAGAGTATGCCTCCAGGCGGGCTGGATTGCGCTCGATCCTGGGCGACGGTATCTACCTGTTCAAAGCCGAGCTGGATCCCACAGGCCGCCAGGACCCGAACTTCAACTACCTGACAGGCATAGGTGAATCGAATGCGATCCTGCTGATGGTTCAGAACAGGGGTACTGTTACTGAATATCTGTTCATGAAGAGGCCCGATCCGGCCCGGGCCAGCTGGGATGCGGCCGGTATCGGAGAGGAGGGGGCGAGGGCGCTGACCGGGATGGAGGTGAAATCTCTCCAGGAGTTCGAGACAGTCCTGATGGAGACGCTCAGGCGTGCTCCTTCAACGATAATATCAACTGCAGATCCGATTGATGACGAGGAGATAAGCGGGATTATAAAGCAGATGACCAGCTTCCCACGACGACCACTCCCAGGGGGATCAACTGAAATTGGACTGCGCTTTGTGAATGCAGATCGAATATTGAGTGAAATGCGGGGTGTGAAATCCGCCGCCGAGATCGATCTGCTGGAGGTGGCTGGAAATATCACAAGGCTCGCGCATATCGAGGCGATGAAAGTCACAGAGCCCGGGATGAATGAATTCGAAGTTCAGGCAGCCGTCGAGTACACCTTCCAGCGATACGGAGCTGCCAGAAACGGCTTCCCAAGCATTATAGGTTCCGGTCCAAACAGCCAGATTCTCCACTACGATGCCAACACCCGCTTCATGGAAGTCGGCGATATCGCGGTGATGGATATCGGAGCGGAATACTTCGGGTACACTGTCGACGTGACACGTACCATTCCGATCAGCGGACGATACACCGATGAGCAGAGGGAAATATATGAGATCGTGCTTGCGGCCCACGAAGCGGCCAGGGAGCTGGCCGAGGTTGAGGGCACACCATATTCAGATCTCTCTGTGGCGGCAGAACGGTTACTTGCGGAAGGTCTGGCCAGGCTGGGATTGATCGAATCAGCACAGGCCGGAATGCCGAACGGGCGCGGCAGTCAGATGAGACTCTACTACTTCCACGGGCTGGGACACGGTATCGGTCTGGTCGTCCACGACTCGATGCCGCGCAATATCGGTCCCGGCTCATGCTTCACGATAGAACCGGGCATATATGTCCGTCCGAATGTTCTGGATATGCTGGGAGAGGGTGCAGATGCCGATGCGCTGCGGGCGAAGCTCGAACCTGCGGTGCGCAGATATCAGAACATAGGAGTCCGCATTGAAGACTCATATGTATTCACCGATGAGGGCCTGATATGTTTGAGCGAGGGCATTCCTAGAACCGTAGAGGAAGTCGAGAACATGATGGCTCAGCGGAGTGACCTGAATCGCAACAGGGATGCAGATCTGGTAAACAGGTACAGGGTATTCATCCCACCGGAGTAATCGTCTGTGAGGGTTTCGATGCTGCCCGACAGAAGCGAGACCGCAAAACCTCTGATCATGGCCGGGGCCCTTGTGCTGCTCTGGGCAGCACTCACACTGGCAGGGCCGTTCTTCCATGGTGAGGGCGGGTTTCGCTCACCTGAAGAGACCGGGTCCGACAGCGACGCATTGGCCTCTCTACATTTTCTTCATGCCCAACGGGCATATCCTGCCGATGATATTCCACCGCGTCAATACATGGATGAGTACGAGAGGGTTGAACCTCAAGTCAGAGCAGCAAGAACGAGGAGCGGGAAAGTTACAGCCGGCGGCTACACAGAACCGGCTGACTGGCGGGCGCTGGGTCCCAAGAACCTGGGAGGCCGTACAATCGCCCTCGCAATAAATCCGCTCGATCCCGACGTCATGTATGCCGGCTCGGCAAGCGGTGGGGTGTGGCGGACCGATAGCGGCGGCAGAGGTGTTTATGCATGGCACCGACTCGATACCGGCTTTCCGGTTCTGGGTGTCAATGCCATAGCCATCGATCCCTCTGACACTTCTACGGTCTATATCGGTACCGGCGAAGTATACGACAAAGACTCTTCGATCGGAGGACTCTATATAAGGATCACAAGGGGAAGCTACGGGATAGGACTGCTGAAGAGCAGTGATGGCGGCGCCACCTGGAGCAGGAGTCTGGACTGGTCATACGATCAGCGCCGGGGAGTTCTGGCGATCGACATCGATCCCACCGATCCACAGACTGTATTTGCAGGAACATCGGAGGGCATATACAGAAGTATCGACAGGGGAGGCACCTGGACCAGGGTTCTGGATGTTCCCATGGTGGTTGATATCGCGATAAATCCGTCGAACTCAGACACCATCTTCGCCTCCTGCGGCAATCTGGGGATCCCTTCTGATGCGGGTGTTTACAGATCGGTGGATGGCGGAAATAACTGGGTTGAGCTGGGTGGGGGCCTGCCCGCAGACTGGAGCGGTAAAACCATGCTCGACATCTATGACGCAGCTCCAAATGTGGTATATGCAGATGTGGCCGACATGTTCGATGGCGTCGGTCTCTACAGAAGCCTCGATTCGGGTGAGACGTGGGAACACCTGTCCAGGAATTACCCTGATTACTTTCTCATCGCTGATTATCAGGGGTGGTTCTCGCATTATATTGTCGTGAATCCGGTTGATTCGAGCCAGGTAATAGCAGCGGGCGTTCAATTCTACAGGTCCACCGATGGGGGCAGGACCTTTCAGAGAACTTCTACCGGCGGCAGGTACTGGGGAATAGTGCCTGTTGGAGGTCCTGAAGGTGGTTCGGAATACATCCATGTCGACCACCATGCTTTTGCGCGTCATCCGACAGATCCCAATACAGTGATACTGGGTAACGATGGCGGGGTGTGGGAGACCAATGACTTCGGTGATACTTTTGCGTCCCGCAACGGATACTACCAGACCGCCCAGTTCTATGGAGGATTCACATCCTCTCCTCTCGATTCGAATCTGGCTATGGGAGGACTTCAGGATAACGGGACCATTATCTACAGGGGCTGGCTCGCCTGGGACAAGACACTCGGAGGAGACGGCGGGATGACCGGCATGCGTCCGAGCCTGCCCAACGTGTTGATGGCATCCACCCAATATTGCCGGCTCTACATATCGACAAATAACGGAGATAACTGGTTCCGCACGAACAGAGAGATGGAGGATGGATCAGATGTTGTTTTTATAGCTCCATTTGCACAGGCACCCTCCGACAGATCGATCAGCTATGCCGGCCGGACGAGAGTGTGGAGGAGCAATGACTTTATCCAGAGCTGGTTCGTAGCGGGAGGAGCACCTCCCCTGGATGGCAATCCGGTTCTCTCGATTGCGATAAATCCATACGATCCTGAAGTCGTATGGGCAGCCACTGTTCCGGCGGCCGTCCGTTCCGGGGTGTTCCGCACGACCGATGGCGGTGGCGGATGGAGCAACGTTACCGGAGATCTTCCAGACAGGTATCCGGTGGACATCATATCGGGTGAATACGGCAGGGAGACCGCGTATGTAGTATTCAGCGGATTTGGAACCTCTCACCTGTTTAAAACTGAGGATGGAGGAATCACCTGGACCGATATCGACCGGGGTAATCTGCCCGATATACCGACATCCGCTTTTGCCATAGATCCATTCAACAGAGAATACCTGTATCTGGGCAACGATTTCGGTGTCTGGTTCTCACCCGATGACGGCCAGACATGGGAACCTTTCACGAACGGCCTGCCTCAAGCCACTCTTGTCATGGATCTCAGCATTTCCAGAGCCAACGGCACCATCAGGGCTGCCGCTCACGGACTCGGGGCCTGGGAGAGGCAGCTTGTCAGTGTAGCCTCGGCCGCCGGGGACACCATCCCTCCTTCATTTGATATCGGTATCCTCCGGAATCCCGTTGTGAAGGATCATATAGATCTTTATGCCATTCCCTCAGAGCCTCTTCCGACCAGGCCCGGTATTGCTGTAGATGGAGTTGAGGTGCCGGTGAGCACCATCAACACTACAGAGGGAAACCTCTATGCAGGTGATTACCTTCTGAGCGGATCGGGTGATTACACGATCACGGTTTACGGGTGCGATCTTGCCGGCAATGACACTCTTCAAACCAGAGAATTCGCGGCACTTCAGGTAAGAGCATCTGATGGCGGAAGCCTCTCTGCAGCAGGAGGGATGCTGCGCGCAGATTTTCCGCCGCGCACCTTCACAGAAGATGAGTACGTGATCGCATACCTGATCGAAAAGGACTTTCAGCCGGGATCTGCGGTTCTGTCCGGTGTCGAGCTGCTTGCCGGTCAGATGAGGCTCAACCGGCGCGCTACCCTGACTCTCGGCTTCGAGCCGCATAATCTCGCCGGAGCCGATCCGACCCGTTTGAGAATCTACCGCCGGGACGGGGCTGACTGGGTACGGCTTGACAGCTATGTGGACATGGAAAATCGAACCGTCGAAGCTTCGATCACTCAACTGGGGGAATACCAGTTGAGGCTGGATGAGTCTGCGGATACGGGAGGTGCCACCGGTAATGAGCTGCAGCAGAATTACCCGAATCCGTTCAACAGCTCGACATCGATACGGTACTCCGTTTCCAGGTCGGCTCATGCTGAACTTTACATAGTAAACGTCAGAGGACAGAGAGTCCGTACACTGGTCAACAGCACTATCCCACCCGGCTCTCATGTTGTAAGTTGGGATGGCAGATCCGATTCGGGTGTGAAGGCTGCTTCAGGTGTCTACCTGGTCGTCCTCAACATCGACGGGAAAGTCTACACACGGAAGGCATTGCTCCTGCAATAGGGACCGGGCCATGAAGAGCCAGTACAGGAAGAATAGTGTTCCGGCTGCAGCGGCAGCCCTGAGCATCCTGGCAATCGTTATGATTGCGGCCGGTCCTCACTTCAGGGATACAGATAATGATCCCGGAACTGATCGCCCGGATGTTCCGCGGAGCGATGCAATGGCTTCGCTTCAGTTCCTGAATCAGCAGCGTGTATATCCGGGCCAGTACCTTCCCGACCGCAAATATACCGATGCTTTCGAGCAGGTGGAGCAGCAGCTCCGGCTTCTCCGGCTGAGGAGGGGGCCCGGTGCCGCCTACAAGGAACCTGGTCCGTGGATCGCTATTGGACCGAAGAATGTCGGAGGCCGCACCATCGCGCTTGCGATAAATCCGCTCGACCCGACGATACTGCTGGCGGGATCTGCAAGCGGCGGATTGTGGAGATCAGATACTGGCGGTGTCGGAGCAACCGCCTGGCATTATATCGAGACCGGTTTCCCTGTGCTGGGAGTTGGCGCCATTGCGATCGATCCCTCAGATACGGCGACCGTCTACATCGGCACAGGTGAGGTATACAGCAAGGATTCCTCTATCGGCGGGCTATACATCAGAACCACCCGGGGCAGCTACGGCATAGGCATTTTGAAAAGTAGTGATGGAGGTGCAACCTGGACCAAGAGCCTCGACTGGTCATACAACCAGCGCCGTGGTGTCCAGGCCATCGAGATCGATCCCACCGACCCGCAGACCGTATTCGCCGGTACATCTGAGGGTGTTTATCGAAGTGAGGATCGCGGTGCGACCTGGACCCGTGTTCTGGGTGTACCGATGGTCGTGGATATCGCAATCAATCCCGTGAATGGAGACACCCTGTTCGCCTCGTGCGGCAACCTGTCGATACCCGCCAACGCCGGTATATACAGGTCGGTGGATGGAGGAGACACGTGGAACGAGCTGGGAGGGGGATTGCCCGTCACCTGGACCGGCAAAACCCTGCTCGACATTTTTCAGGCATCACCGAATGTCATCTATGCGGATGTAGCGAATGCACTCAGCAATATTGATCGGAGCGGGGTGGACCTGTACCGCAGTCTCGATTCGGGAGATACCTGGGAGATCATTTCATCCGGTTATTCCAGATACTGGAATATTGCCAGGTATCAGGGCTGGTTTTCACATTTCGTTGTCGTCAATCAGGTCGACTCTACCCAGGTTCTGGTCAGCGGGGTCGATACATACAAATCGATAGACGGAGGCAGAACATTTGACAGGAAATCGTACTGGAACGCCTGGAGCCAGGGGATGAATCCAATAGGAGGACCTGAAGGTCCCCCCTGGTATTCACACGCAGATCACCATGCATTCGTCCGGCATCCGACCGATCCGAACAGGGTATATCTGGCCACCGACGGCGGCATTTTCGAAACACGTGATTTCGGTGAGACATTTGCAGGACGCAATGGAGGTTATCAGACAACTCAGTTCTATGCCGGTTTCTCCTCATCGGTGTTCGACGCAGACCTGGCCGTCGGCGGACTGCAGGATAATTCCACGGTTATATACCGGGGAGGCCCTGCCTGGCAGATGACTCTGGGAGGGGATGGGGGGATGACCGGCTTTTCCATTACGAATCCCGACCTGCTGATAGCTTCCACTCAGTACGGACGTCTCTACAGGACTGAAGATGGCGGCATGAACTGGTACAGGCTCAACGGTGAAATGACATCCTCAGGAGAGGATGTGGTTTTCGTAGCCCCGTTTGCCCAGGCGCCTTCCGACCGGTCGATTGCCTATGCAGGACGGACCAGGGTGTGGCGCAGCGATCGTTACATTGAGAACTGGACGGTACCAGGTTCGGCTCCGCCCCTGGACGGCAATCCGATACTTTCGATTTCAGTTTACCCGGGAGATCTGAATTACCTGTGGGCCGCCACGGTACCTGCGTCCAGACATGCAGGAGTGTTCAGATCCACCGATGGCGGCAGGTCGTGGCAGCGGAAAACACAAAACCTGCCCGATCGATATCCGGTGGATATCGTGGCGGCCCCCGGGGATCCCGATAAGGCCTACGTCGTTTTCTCCGGCTTTGGAACATCTCACTTATATCGAACAACTGACGGTGGTTTGTCGTGGGATGCAATCGACGACGGCCTGCCCGATATTCCCACTTCAGCGCTCGCCATCGATGCCTTCAACCAGGATTATCTCTATCTGGGCAACGACTACGGTGTCTGGTTCTCACCCGATGATGGTGAGAGCTGGGAACCCTTTAAAACAGGGATGCCGACAGCAGCTCTCGTGATGGATCTGAGCGTATCTGTCGAGAATGCATCCATCAGAGCCGTTACCCATGGTCTGGGAGTATGGGAAAGAACACTTGTAAGTGCGGTAACCGCGCTCTCAGAGGAGGAGGAAGCCGGAGTCAGGCTCTTTCAGAACATGCCCAACCCGTTCAATGCGGAAACTCTCATAGCATACGACCTGCCGGCAGAGATGAGGGTGCAGATAGATCTTTTCAATACCCGCGGGCAGATGGTCAGGAAATTGCGCAATGAGATACAGGAAGGGGGCCGGCATTTCCTGACCTTTCGGGCCAGAGATCTTCCCACAGGGATATATATCTATAGACTGATCGCCGGAGGAGAGGTAATAACTAAGAAATTGATGATAATCAAATGACCGAAACCGGCTCCGGAACAATACGTAGAGATATATAAAGAAACTTCGCCAACATCCGGAGATTCATTTGTCCTCACTCCTGCTCGATATACGTTTTGCCTTCCGCATGCTGGCCAAGAGCCCTGTTTTCACAATTGCAGCGGTGATATGCCTCGGACTTGGCATAGGAGCGAATGCATCCATTTTGCCCTTTCTCAACGGGATAGTCTTGAATCCCCTGCCATTTGAAGATCCCGATGAACTGGTCTATATGTACGAGTCCGCGCCCGAACGCGGTTACACCCGGATATCGGTTGCATATCCCGATTTCGTGGACTGGCGGGAACAGAACAGGGTTTTTTCCGGAATTGCCGCATTCTCCTGGGACTCGCGCACCCTGATAAACCAGGGGGATCCTGTAAGGCTGGATGGAGTGGAAATCACGTACGATCTCCCCGCGATTCTGGGGAAGGAACCGATTCTGGGCAGGGGATTCGGTCCCGACAACATGCTTACCGTGTATGTCGAAGAAGATTTTGAAGAGGATCAGAGAGTCAGTCTCTTCTACAGGGAACTGCAGGAACGAATAAATGCCCTGCCCG
>CAZWVF010000002.1:0-89551 GCA_964637695.1 uncultured Gemmatimonadota bacterium
ACAGGGTTATAAAGGGATTCATGATCCAGGGCGGATGCCCGGATGGAACGGGGACAGGTGGGCCCCGGGAAGATGTGATGATCGACAGGATTTCGATCGAAGACGAGTGATGGAACTGCCCCGGAACATAGACGCACACTGCCTGGAACTGCTCGGCAGAAGGGTAACTGCTTCCGGCACAGAGGGTGAGAAGCTTGAGGTGACGGCTCCTTTCACCGGTGAGATCTTCGGGTCTCTGCCGGTAAGCAGGCCGGCCGACGTTCGCGAAGCAGCCGGGAGAGCAAGGTCGGCTCAGCAGGTCTGGGCCGGTCAGACCTTCAGGGAGAGGGCCCGGATCTTCCTCAGATTCCACGAACTGATCTTCGACCGTCAGGAGGAGATCCTCGATATCATCCAGCTGGAAACCGGCAAGGCCAGGTGCCACGCCTACGAAGAGGTGGCCGACTCTGCGATCGTATCCAGGTATTACGCCTTTAATACTAAACGACATCTGAGGAGCCGCAGGAAACGAGGGGCATTCCCGCTCTTTACCGCGGCCAGAGTAAACAGCATTCCGGTCGGTCTGGTGGGATTCATCGTGCCCTGGAATTACCCGCTTTCACTGGGGATAACCGATGTGACAGCCGCATTGATGGCCGGAAATGGAGTTATCCTGAAACCGGACAGCATGACCCCACATACCGCATTGTGGGCTGTCGACCTGCTCTACCAGTCTGGTCTGCCACCGGAACTGGTACAGGTGGCGGTCGGCAGGGGTCCGGACCTCGGCCCGTCCATCATCGAAGCAACTGATTATCTGGCCTTCACGGGAAGCACCGGGACCGGTCGTCTGATCGCAGCAGAAACGGGCAATAATCTTAAAGGCAGCACTATGGAGCTGGGAGGCAAGAATCCGATGCTGGTCCTGGACGACGCTGATCTGAAAAGAGCATCAAAGCTCGCTGCCTGGGATTGTTACGCCTCAACAGGTCAGCTCTGTGTTTCCATAGAACGTATCTACGTTCAGTCAACGGTATACGACGAATTCCGGAACCGATTTGCAGAAATGACCGGGTCTATCAGCCTGGGAGCCGCTTTTGATTATTCATACGACATCGGTTCGTTGATCTCGACCGGACATCTGGAGAAGGTGCGATCCCACGTGGATGATGCTCTCTCAAAGGGAGCGAACCTGATTGCGGGGGGACGGCCGCGCCCCGATCTAGGCCCCTGCTTCTTTGAACCGACGGTTCTGGAGGATGTAACCCCCGAAATGGACCTTTTTGCAGAGGAGACATTCGGACCGGTGGTTGCCCTCTACCGTTTCGAATCGATAGATGAAGCCGTAGAAAAAGCCAACTCAACCAGATACGGTCTTCACGCGACCATCTGGACCGGCAACTCGAGGCTGGGCCGGAAGATCGCCGGAAGGTTGAAATGCGGCACCGTCAGCATCAATGACACATACAGATCCACATGGGGCTCGATCGACGCCCCCATGGGCGGATTCAAGGCTTCCGGACTGGGCCGCCGGCACGGGCGGGAGGGGATCGTCAAATACACCGAACCACAGACGGTCACGGTTCAGAGAATATTGCAGGTCGGACCACCCGGAAAGATGAGTGAGGAGCGGTTTCACCGCATCCTCGCCCTCTGTCTGAAACTGTTGCGCCGTATCCCCGGCCTCAGGTAGATCGCTCTGCACCCTTACCCTCTTCAGTTATCAGGGAAGCAATTGTTTAATCAGGCGTTCCAGTCCGGCAGGCATCTCCCCTGCACTCAAAGACTGCAGCCAGCTGCGTACTTCGCTGTCTCCCGGTGAGAACTGAAGCCACTTGTTAACGATCCTTACAGCATCGTCGAACTTTCCGGTTGCGGCATAGGAATGCATCAGGGTCACATAGCTCCTTACCATATTCCCCGGCAGCTCGAACTGCCTGTCGATTATCTCCTCGAGCATCTCCTGTGCCCGCATTGTATCACCGCTCGCCTGTACGACTATGGCATGGAAGGATCTGAAGTCGGGGGCCGAGAAATCGACCTGTCGATCACCCAGTTCTATCAGGTCGTACGCCCTCTGCGGGTCCCCTGCCGCCAAAAGAGCTCCCGCCGTCTCCTGGAAGACAACCCTGTAGTTGTGCAGAAGTGTTGAGGCGTTCTCGTCCTTGTAGATCCTGGGATCGATCACACCCCGATATTGAAAGACCTCCCTCAGATTCCGCTCCGATCTTTCGATATTGACCCTGCTGCCGCCGGGATTGATACGGGAAGCGAATCCCTCGAGGGAGAGATAGGGTGTGAACCAGGCCTGATTCGTCTCGGGGACCGTTATGGCGAAATAGACGGGCCTCCGCCAGTTATTCGCACCCACGATATGGGCAACCATCTGGTCCTGCACCCTGATCAGGGCTCTGCCGGGGACCCTCCACTCGATCCCCCCGATCATGAAGGTGGTGTCCCGGGGTGTCATGGTCAGACCGGCCGAGTCGATCTGCCGGTCTGTAAGGTTGATCGGTACCTTCGGTTCCCGGTCACGCTGTTCCTTGATATACCAGGGAAGGTTGAGGATGCTGAGGTTTATGACGCTGACATCCTGCCTTATCCCCTCCACCACCTGAAGGTACCAGAGTGGATAGGTGTCGTTATCACCGTTTGTGAAGATTATGGCATTCTCCTCACAGGTCTCGAGCATGTTGTTGCCGTAATCCCACGAGATCCAGTCCCCGCTCCGGTCGTGAACGTGATAGTTGAGTGTGAACTGGGTTCCGACCAGAATGGCTCCGAACAATCCCACTATTATTACCGCGGTCTTCATCGATGCAGGCCCGTCCCGCCCTTTCGCCAGCGAGTTCTGAAACAGGTCTGTCAGTCCCGCGATACCTGTACCGATCCATATGGCGGTGGCGAAGTAACAACCGACGAAAATGTACGCCCTGTCCCTCGGCTGCGGGTCGGGCATGTTCAGGTAGACAACCAGGCCCAGTCCCATTATCACCCACAGCATTGCATTCGCCAGAAAGGTGCGCCTGTCGCGCTGCAGGTTGACCAGGGCTCCGACCACGGCGATTACATAGAAGGGCAGAAAGAATTCGCTGCGCAGATATCTGAGGAAGTGGTAATTGAGCTGATAGCCCATGAAGTCGGCCCTGCGCTGAAAGATGCCCAACAGCATCGATTCGGTACCGTACTGCCTCCGCTGCAAAACCTGCCAGAAGTTCTCCCAGTTCTCCGGATTATTCATGTCGACGGGAGGATTCAGCCCGGAGCGAATGAAGATGAGTGCATATATCGTATATCCGAGGGCGAAAAGGAGCAGCACACTTACCCAGAGATCCGACCTTTTCAGGACCCGGCGATCGAAATACCAGAGCAGCAGCAGAATCGATGGAATTGTGAGCAGAGCCAGCAGGTGATTGCCGGATCCGATGCCGAGCAAGTAACCGATCAGCAGGAGCAGTGAGGCGCGACGGGAGTCTCCTGCGCCCTGTATGTGCCGCAGTGCCAGCCAGAGGCAGAGCGCGGTAACCATCATCGAAAGTGAATAGACTTCCGCCTCAACCGCGTTGAACCAGGCGGAGTTGCTGAAAGCATAGGCAAGCGCACCCGTTGCAGCGGATACGGCCTTAACCAGCGGTGAAAAGCCTTCCCAATCCCTCTTCTCCCTCTCCCACAGATGGAGGAATTCAATAATTATGGCGTAGAGGAGCAGCGCTGTTGCTGCAGAGGTGATTACCGATATGTAGTTGATCTCGGCGGCAACGCTGAATGGAGTGGGCACAATGTTGAAGAGCCTGCCAAGCAGTATGAAGGTGGGCGCGCTGGGCGGGTGGGTAATACCCAGAGAAAAGGAAGCGGCGATAAATTCACCCGCATCCCAGAAAGCAACCGTCGGAGCGATCGTGATCGTATACACGATCAGAGAAAGACCCCCGACCAGCCAGGCTCCCAGGGATATCGGATCGCGAGACAACTTCATGCTCAATCTCCTTGCGGCTTCCACTTCCGCCCGTAGATCAGGTCATCAAAACGGAGGGCAATGTACCTTATCCAGGGGTTGAGACGAATAACCGATCTCACGGAGTTGTGGAACAGATTGTTCCGGTGAGAGAAGGGACAGACCGTCATGCATATGCCGCAGTCACTCCCTGTCTGCCTCCAGAAAGCATAACACTTCTCCGCATCGGTCGGCCACTTCTCCACCCCCCTCACATCCTCCTTCTCTCCGACAGAGAGCGCCCTGGAAGGGCAGTTTTCGGCGCACTTCATGCAGATCGTGCAGAATTCATCTGCAGCCAGGCGGATCGGGAGAGATTCCGCCAGATCCATATCGGTTGAAACGGCTCCTATACGTACTCGGCTCCCATAGCGGTCGGCGATCAGGATGTTGTTCCTCCCCAGCTCTCCCAGGCCCGCCTCAACGGCCAGCGGCGGCAGTATCAGGTCGTAATGGGCATCGTAGTGAGCTTTCGCACTGAATCCTGCACCCTTCAGCACATCCACAACGGTCATCGAGATAACCGCTGCACGCCGGTACTGGTGTGCCGATTCCCTGAGTACCTCAACTCCAGGTGCCTTCTGCATCTCGTCGAAATCCATTTCAACCAGAAAGAGGATTGCCCCCGGGTGATCGAGCACCACCGGCTCTCCGTAGTCCTCCGCGAATCTGCCCTTGCGTGAATAGATGTAACCCGGCCGAATGCGGGTGAATCCAACAGCCACTGCCCCCAGTGCTTTCACCATCTCCTTCACCACCAGAATCCGATCTGCACCCTCTTCCAGTCTCCTCTTCCACGTTTCAACCGATTCGATGTCCGGTTCGATCTCGTAGATGTCCCTGAAGTATTTCCCGGCTTCGAGACTGATCACCGGGTCGTAGTGCTTCGAACCGGGCTCGAAAAGTGGTGTCATGGCACGGATCCGGTCGTCGGTCCGTTTCAGTTCCGGTCTTCGGGAGTAGTAATCTTCGTACTCAGGAGTGCCTTCAGCACGGGCCATGCGTGCGAACATGACATCGCGTTCATCGGCACGGGCATCAGGCTCCCCCGGCGCGGTTTTCGACCTGAACAGGTCAACCGGCAGACAGAGGATCAGCAGGAGCAGAGCTCCAACTATCAGAACCGACATCATTACGATTCCCTGCCACCCTCTGCCAGTCGCCGCGGATCGAGCAGCTTCTCCAGTTTTCCGCGCGGGATATCGGTCATTTCGGCCGCGACTTCCAGAATACTCCTGCCCTGCGATCCGGCCTCTTTCGCTATCTCGGCTGCCCTGTCGTAACCTGTCACCGGACTCAATGCTGTTACCAGAATTGGATTGGCTCCCAGCAGGTCCGATATCCTCTCCCGGTTGACCGTAAATCCCGCTACCGCTCTGTCGGCCAGCAGTCTGGTTCCCTTTCCGAGAATCGTGATCGACTCCAGGACATTGTGCGCGATCAACGGAAGCATCACGTTCAATTCGAAATTCCCCCGGCTGTTCCCTTCAGATACGGCCACATCGTTTCCGGCAACCTGGACGCATACCATCATCATCGCTTCGCAGATGACCGGATTGACCTTGCCCGGCATGATGCTCGAACCGGGCTGCAGTTCGGGCAGGACGATCTCTCCCAGACCGGCTCCCGGTCCGCTGTTCATCCAGCGCATGTCGTTCGAAATCTTCATCAGTGCCGAGGCCGCTGTCTTCAGGTGACCGCTCAGTTCGGTCACGGTATCCATCCCGGCCTGGGCTGCGTAGTGCTGGTCGGTCTCAGCAAAGGACAGCCCGGTTTTCAAGGAGAGTTTCTCTGCAATCCGCATCCCGAATTCCGGATGTGTGTTTATACCGGTGCCGACAGCTGTTCCACCGAGGGCAAGCCCGGCCAGCCTGGGCAGGCACGACTCCATCCTCTCGGCACTCTGGTCGACCTGATACGCCCAGCCGCTCAACTGCTGTCCCATCGTCACCGGCATGGCGTCCATCAGGTGTGTCCGACCCGTTTTAACGACATCGACCAGTTCACCGGCTCTTTTCTGCAGCGATTCAGCCAGATGCGTGAACGCCGGAAGGAGCACTTCGGCAACCTGCAGGTAACTGCTGATATGTATCGCCGCCGGGATCACGTCATTTGATGACTGGCCGAGATTGACATGGTCGTTGGGATGCACCTGCCCCACCCCTGTTTCACCGTCGAGGACCTGGCCGGCCCGCCGTGCGATCACCTCGTTGGCGTTCATGTTGGTGGATGTGCCCGAACCCGTCTGGAAGATGTCGATCGGGAATTGCTCATCCCACTCTCCGGCAGCCACCTCCGCCGCCGCCCGGCCAATCGCTGCTGCCACCGCCGGCTCGAGCAGTCCCAGATCGAGATTCACTTCTGCGGCACATTCCTTGATCAGTCCCAGCGCACGGATGAAAACCCGGGGAAACCTCATCCCGCTTATCTCGAAATTGTCCACGGCCCGCTGGGTCTGCGCTCCATAGAGAGCATCGAGGGGCACCTCGACCTCCCCGAGCGAATCTTTCTCGATACGATGATCAGCCATCTGAAATCCTCCAGGATGTAATGGCCTGTAATATACAGTGCCGTGCGCACTATTATTGTGGCATGCAGATCGAAGAACTGGAACAGGAATGTGATATCGAGTTCACCCGGACGGGCGGACCGGGCGGACAGCACCGTAACAAGGCGGAGACCGCGGTGCGGGTGACCCACCGCCCGACCGGCATCGTCGTGGTTGCCTCAGAGAGCCGGTCGCAGTACCGCAACCGGATAACGGCACTGGAAAGGCTCGCCGGAAAACTGCAGGAGCTTGAGCAGGAGAAAGAGGCAGCCGAGAAAAAGAGACTGCGACGCCGCACAAAGCCGAGCAGAATTTCAAGACTGCGCCGGCTGGAAAAGAAGAAGAAACAGGGGCTGAAGAAGATACTGAGACGCAGGGTCGATCCATCCTCCGATTGATTCACTCTTATCAGCACTCCTCCAGAGACAATGAAATAGAAGGTCAAGTTGTATAGACGGGAGAAGCAGGCCTGCGATTCTCTTGCGCGTCAATTGGTTCGGGAATAGACTCCCCCGGAACCCAATCAGGAAAACAGGAGTTCCTTCCATGTTCGATTATCTAAGCCGGAATTTTCGTCATCTTTCAAAACTGTCGCGCAGTCTGCCGACCGTTCTCTTACTGCTGAGCAGTGCAGTCACGGTTGGGGCTCAGCAGCTGCCGAGTCCTGAAAGCTTCCTCGGATTCCCGGTCGGTGCCGACAACAAGCTCGCCCACTGGGATCAGATCGTTGAATACATGTATATGGCCGGTGAGGCATCCGACCGGATCATGGTAACCGAACTGGGCAAATCGACACTTGGCAGGCCCTTCATCATGCTGACGATCTCTTCCGAGGAGAACATGAGGAACCTCGACCGTCTGAAGGAGATCAACCGCCGGCTCTACGATCCCGACAGCATCACCAGCGAAGCGGAGGCAGAGCAGCTCATTGCGGAGGGGAAAGTCGTGGTGTGCGTAACCTGCGCGATTCATGCCTCCGAGATCGGCAGTACCCAGATGGCCCTTCTGGTAGTGCACCGTCTCGCCACCGAGAATTCTCCCTTCATCCAGAATATCCTGGACAACGTCATCTTCCTCTTCATGCCGTGCATCAACCCGGACGGGCAGGCCATGGAGGTGGACTGGTTCAACCAGACCTTCGGGACCGAGTACGAAGGTGCTGGACTGCCGCAGCTGTACCATTACTACACAGGGCACGACAACAACAGGGATGCCTACATGTTCACACAGGTAGAAACGCAGCTTGTCGGCAAGGTTCTCTACCACGACTGGTTCCCCGAAGTGTGGCTCGACGAACACCAGATGGGAGCTTCCGGGGCAAGAATATTCATCATGCCGGCGGCCGGGCCGCCCAACCCGAACGTCGATCCGTGGATCTACAGGACGGCCGGCCTTCTCGGTTTCGCGCAGGCTCAGGCTCTCGACGAAGAGGGCAAGCCCGGCGTGCTCTACGGAGAGAGATTCACCTACTGGTGGCAGGGTGCGATGGCGTGGGCCGGCTGGTGGCACAACATGGTGGGCATGCTCTCTGAACTCGCCTCCGCACGCAACATGGCATCACCATCCGATACACCGATCGCACCGGAAGGACCTCCCGTGGTGGAAACCACGGAAGAAGCACCTATGGGAGCCCGCCGCGGCGGTGGCGGCCCCCCCAGGGACCTGGCAGCCCGGCCCGAGTACCTCAATCCCTGGAGAGGCGGCCGCTGGGGCCTGGGTGACATAGTCGAATACGAGTACATAATCACTTTCGCCCTGCTCGATGCCTGCGCCGATCTGCGCGAGAACATGCTTTCGGGCATCTATGCAGTGAACAGGCGCACGGTAGAGAAAGGGAGGGCCGGCAATCCCTCGGCCATACTCATTCCGGCTCGCCAGCACGACGATCCCACGGTGATCAAATTCCTTCAAACCCTTTACATGGGCGGTCTGAAGATCGACAGGGCCACAGCAGCTTTCACAGCCGACGGCAGGCAGTACCCCGCCGGTACCTTCGTGATCCCGATGGCGCAGGTCTTCCGCAACTACGCCAAGGACCTGCTCGAACCGCAGGTCTACCCCTCCACCGAGCGGCCCTACGACGTTTCGGGCTGGAGCCTGGGAATGCAGATGGGGATAGAGACGATCTTTGTCGAAGCCCCCTTCGAATACAGCGGCGAAGCGGTCGGGGACGCGCCCATGCCGCCGGGATCGATTGTGGGGAACGGCAGCACCTTCCTGCTCGATCCGCGCAACAACGACAGCCACGTGGCTGCACTCAGACTGCTGAAGGCGGGTCGCAGAGTCGGGCGGCTCTTTCAGCCCTACAGCGGAAGGGTTGTTGACCTGCCTGCGGGCGCATTCGTGGTAAGCGGCTCGGGAGCCAGAGCCGATCTCGAAGCTGCTGCCGCAGAACTGGGCATAACCGTTTACGCGGTCGGACGCGTCCCGGCTGACATCACGCTGTCACGCGCACCCAGAATCGCGCTCTATCAGGAATGGGGAGGAAACATGGATGAGGGGTGGACCCGCTTTATACTCGACAAATTCGAATGGGAACCGATAACCATCCACCCTGAAGACATCCGCGACCAGACCGACCTGGGCAGAAAGTATGACGTCATCCTCTTTCCCGACAGCAGGATCGGTTCGATCATCAACGGCCGCGGCGGCAGGACCACCATGCCGCAGTACCGGGGCGGCATAGACGAATCGGGTCTGGATGCCCTGAAAGCCTTTGTGGAAGATGGCGGCACGATAGCGATGCTCGGCCGCAGTACAGAGCTGGCGATTGAGTATTTCGACGTTCCCTTCAGGGATGCCCTTGCGGGAGTTGAGCGGGGCGCTTTCGTCTGTCCGGGCTCGATCCTCGAGGTTGAGGTGGATCCGACCGACCCGGTAGCCTGGGGCATGCCCGACAGGGCCGGTGTGATGTTTGCGAGCGACCTGGTTCTGCTCCCGACGGCAGCCTTCGGTTCCTCCGTGACAAAGGTAGCGGTCAGATTCGGAGATGAGAATCCGCTGCGGTCAGGCTGGATAGAGGGTGAGCAGTACATCTTCAATACGATCGGGGCGGCCACTGTAAAATACGGGAAGGGAAATCTCGTGCTGCTGCCGCTCCGCATCCAGCGCAGGGCCCAGACCCACGGCACATTCAAACTTCTTTTCAACACGTTAATCAACAGCGTGTCCAGATGATGATGCATCTTTCGGCGGGCAGGACCGATCCTCTGATGGGGGACGGCAACTGATCAGAACGAATCGAGTCTGCTATTCGGGAATGCGATCGCGGGTCTTCTGGCTGGTCAGTTCTTTCAATACATCATTGGCGATCCATCGGGAGGCTTTCGAACCGCTCATCTCAATATCTCTGGCAGCCCCGATCGCCTTCCAGTAGAGCCTGATATTCCGTTTGCCTATCTGTCTCAGCGCCCAGCTGACAGCTTTCTTTACATAGTTCCTGCCGTCGCTCGAACCTTTGACAATAGCGGGAAGGAACTGCAGGAACTGCGCGTCATCGGCCTCCTTGTCATGGATTGCCAGAGATGCCATCAGAGCGAAGCCCGCTCTCTTTACGAACTCCGGTTTTCGGTTCGACCAGTCGAGCGCCTTCTCGTATGCGAAGGAGGTCTTGTCGAAGAGGTTCATGCAGACCTGGTCGCAGACATCCCACGAATCGAATTCCTTCACCCACTTATCTGCAAGGGTCTTTGTCACGCGGCGCGGGTCTCCGACGAACGCCGCCAGGATCCTGGCCTCATGAATGCCTGTTCCCCACAGGTCCATGGAAAGCTGGTGGTCCCTGCCCGTCTCCTTTGCGATCGTCCTCAACGACGGGATCGAGATACCCAGAGTGTTTTCAGGGTTGATCCCGAACCGTGCCATTCCTTCCACGTTATCGGGATCGGCCATTGATTTCAGTTTCTTGACGATCTCCTCAGAACGTCTCACCAGCTCTTCTCCTGTATCACGGAACATTCATTTTTCTATACTGCATCATAATGGTTTTTACTTGATTCGTTTAGAAGATATACCCGGTCCGGGAGCCTGCTGGAGAAACGCTCCTGGAGAGTGAATCAAGCAGAACAGGAGAGCGGAATGCCGAAGGAAGGGAAAAAGTGGGTTGAAGTACTGGTGAAGCTGACGGTTCACCGGCCTCGCTGGACACTTCTGGCGGTTGGCCTGGTTACGGTTGTATGTCTGATCCTGATCCAGCACCTGATGATCAGGATGAACTGGACCGATCTCCTTCCGGAAAACAACATTCCCTCCCAGCGCTACAGGGAGATAGGAGAGAGATTCGGCGAACAGTCGCTGGTGGTTGTCCTCGAGGGAGAGAGGGATGCAATCGTCGCCATGGCCGAGGATCTCGAACCGAAACTCCAGCAGCTCGAAAGCCTTTACAACGTCGTGGGGAAACTCCCCATCGAATACTTCCGCGACCATGGATTCGCGCTGGTAAGACCGGATCAGTTCGACCGCATGCTGGGGATGTTCGAAGACTGGTCCCTGGTGGGTTCGATCAGGGGGATCAATGATGACTTCGAAGGTGAATACACTTCGAGCGAAGAGAATCTGAGACGGGATGAAGTGGATGTGGCCCGCAACATGCTGGGGATCACGAGAGCACTTGAACTGATGTCGGAGTGCTTCGCAGGTAACGGCGGCCCCGGGAAGATGGCCGAGGCGGCCGACGCCCTCGCTCTGGGTGAACCGTGGCTGCTGTCCCTCGACAGAGAGATGCTGCTGATCCTGTGCACGGCGGAAGCCGGCACAGACGAACTGGACCTGATCATCTCCACAGTCAAAGAGGTTCACTCCCTGGTAGATGAAGTATCACAGGACCACCCGCAGGTCGTTGCCAGCTTCACCGGTCTGGCCCAGATAGGTCTCGACGAGATGCAGAGTGTCGGACTCTATACACAACTGCTCTCCCTGGCAGCCCTGGTTCTGATCTATATCCTCCTCGCCAGGGAATTTTCCGGCAAGGTTATCCCCCTGCTCGCACTTCTCCCTCTGCTGGTCGGTGTAATATGGGCGCTGGGTGCCATTAAGATCATTTACGGCAGTCTCAACATAATGACCGCGATGATGATGCTGGTTCTGATCGGTCTGGGTATCGATTTCTCGATCCACCTGATCACTCGCTTCAGACAGGAAATCGATGCCGGCAGAGACCTGGAGAATGCGGTTCGCATAACTCTCGGAGGCAGCGGTGTGGGTGTCATGATCGGAGCCTTCACGACCGCACTGGCATTTTTCACCCTGATGGTCGGAGATACCAGGGGCGTCCACGAATTCGGTCATGCCGCCGGTCTCGGAGTACTGCTCACCCTGATTACCGTCTTCCTCATGCTGCCCTCCATGCTGGTCATACGCCAGCGACGCCTGATGAAGAAGATGGGTGAGAAAGACGATGGTGCAGAAGTTGCGGAGCGCTCCTCACTCTCGACAAACAACGCCTACAACTGGATCGGTGTTGTGGCCGAAACAGGGTACAGACACCCCCTCCTCTTCCTGTCAGTAGCGGTGATCGTGGTAGCTGCTTCCGCCTGGGGAAGCCAGCATACCGCCTTCGAATACGATTTCATGGAACTGGAGGCAAAGGGCCTGCGTTCTGTGGAGCTGCAGCGGGAGATCCCCGACAGGTACGGCATGTCCGAGCATGCGGCATGGCTCATAACCGATTCGATAGAAGAGAGTCGCGAGATGAAGGAGCTCTTCCGCAACCTGCCCGATGTAGGTGGAGTGGATGCGATCAGTGATTACCTGCCCTCTGAGGAAAGACTTGTCGAATATGCTCCCAGGCTGACTGAATTCCGGACAACAACGCTTCAACGGAACGTCACAGCCTGGCGTGCCGGAGACAGTGAAGCGCTTGCCCGCGAAGTAGAAAGGCTGTGGGACAATCTCGACCTGATGTCCAACCTGGCTTTCACCGCCGGTCTTGACAGGATCGTAAAAGTGATCGACCAGGTGACCGGTGTGGATTCGGAGACCGGAGAGACAGATCAGAACGCACTGCTGCCCGGCATCTCCCGCCAGCTTGAGGGCGGCATAGATGATCGCCTGGCACTTCCTTTTGCAGCAGCATGGGCCGGCAGAATGAAGGAGAACCTCCAGCGAATGTCAAATCCGGCCCCTGTTTCGCCTGACGAACTGCCCCCCCGGGTTCAACGTACATACATGGCCAGGGAAGGCGACGGCTACCTTTTGAACATCATTCCGCGCGGCTACCTGTTCGAAAAAGAGAGTCTCGATCGATTTGCCGAACAGACCGAAGCGGTCGATCCCGACGTCATCAGCACCGAGAAGCTGTTCCTGGTCATGATGGAGGAGACCCTGGCCGACGGCAAGAATGCGGCAATACTCGCCCTGCTGGTGATAGCGCTTCTCCTCATCTTCCATTTCCGGGGTTTTGTGGGTTTGCTGGCGATGGTACCGCTGGTCGTCGGATCGGTTTCGATGCTCGGCCTGATGTACGTGTTCGGAATGAAGTACAACTACATAAACCTGATTGCCACGCCTATCATCCTCGGGATCGGCATCGATGACGGTGTCCACGCCCTGCACCGGTATCGAGAACAACCGGGAAAAGGTCTTGATCGCGTCTCTTCGAGTTTCCGGCTCGTGGGCAAAGCGATCTTTCTGACCTCTTTGACCACGATGATCGGATTCGGCAGTGTTGGTTTCTACGAGATGAGAGGAATGGCCAGTTTCGGTCAGGTGCTCTTCATGGGAGTAGGAACCTGCTTCATCGGTACGATATTCGTACTGCCTCCCCTGTTGAGGCTGTTTCACCCCAACCGGACGGAGGCTGTCTGACCGGAACCTGTTTCTGCCTGAACCGATCGTTACAGAACAACGAACCGGCCGAGCAGAAACGACATGATGAAACCGATGACTCCTACCAGGAGTGCGCCTGCGAGTCCTACCGCAAAGGGCTTAATCCCCACACCCTTGAAGACTTCGAATCTGGTTCCGAGTCCCACTCCTGCCATTGCCGTTCCGAGCAGATACCGGGAACCCCACACACTGCCTATCTGCTTCGTCAGGCCACTCCACGCTTCGGCGTCGAAAAGACCGAAGGCGGCGCCACTGCCGACGGTTGCATCACCGATTGAGCGGATGATGGTCATTCCCACAAAACCGAGCACAAAGATCGGGAAGAGCTTGATAATGCTGACCCTGCCCCCTCTTTCTCCACTGCTGCCATCTCTGGAACGCAGGTGGTAGAATGCCAGTATCGGCACTACCGCGGCCAGGAAGAGATTACGGGTGAGTTTAGTCACCGTGGCTGCCTTGAATGCAACCTCGTCGTTGAAGACTTCACGGTAGGTCAGCGCAGCTCCCATTACCTGCGCGGTTTCGTGAATGGCGGTTCCCAGGAAGATCCCGATCTGCTCCGATGTCTGAAGCAGGTATGGAGCCAGATAGGGGTAGAGGAACATGCCGATAAGTCCGAAGAGAGTGATATTGGCAACCGCATAGGCGACCTCATCCTCTTCAGCTTCAATTGCCGCTGCGGTTGAAACGATGGCCGTCACACCGCATATGGCGGTACCCGATGCTATCAGCGTACCCAGGCGCTCCGGCAGGTTGAGCATCCTGTTGAACCAGCTGACCAGAATGAGTCCGCCGCTGATCGAGGCGACCACTATCGGAATCCCCCATATTCCCAGCTTCACAACATCCATCAGACTCAACTTGATGCCGACCAGTATGATCCCCAGCCGGAGCAGTTTCGTGACGCTGAACCTGATGCCGCCCTGAAACATTTTCGGAAGGGGAACCATGTTGCCCACGAGCATCCCGACAACGATGGCCATGAGTACCCCTGATACCGGACTCGACTTGCCTGCCGGATCGATGCCCTGAAGGCTCAGGAGCTGACGGCCCAGCATTTCTGCCATCGGAACCGCGACCAGCATGATAACCAGAGCCAGCAGAGCGCCGGGCAGAAGCCCTGGAACGTTTCTCAGGCTTTCCACACCGAACGTACCTTTAACCAGCCTGCTTCCAGAGCTGTCAGAACTCATGCAGGGGATTTCCTTCCGGAGAAAGATAAAAACCTGTTTCAATAACTATCTAGGAGCCTGTCGGAGTAAGCCACCGGCTGCGGTCTGCGCCGGCAACCGGCCGACGGCGTTGGCTTTCGCCGGATGTCCTCAACGTAGCACAGTGGCTACGTTTCCGGGCCTCCGGCTCAGCCGCCTGGTCGGGCCGGCGCCAGAGCAAACCTCGCGTTCGCCGGTTACTCCGACAGGCTCCTAGCCCAATAATTTAGCTTCACTCTGTCTGTTTCGCCACGCTCTATATTCATCACATTTTCACGCATTCAACGTCTTCCGTGGCTGAGCTCATCCAATCTCACTTCGCACGCGCCTCATAGATTACAGCAAGGATACTCTCCGCTACGAGATCCGGCACATCCACATAAAGGTAATGCGAGGCCCCTTCCGCGACTGTGATCTTGCCATAGCCACCGCTATGCCTCGTCGCCGCGCCTTGCAGGCCGGGCCCGGCATCACTCTCGGTGCCGACGTTTGTCACCTGACATGACACTAGGCAGATATCTTATCCAACCATTTCTCAATATTCGATGGAACATGAAGTACCAATGCGCGACCCTGTGCTCTCTTCTTGAGTAATCCTCTATCGCACAACCTTGACGCAGCTTCATGGATTGAAGCATATGTATAGGGCAGCCTATTCTTCAATGCGGTTGCTGAAAGAGGCTGGAGCAGAACCTGATGCATTATTTCTGCATCAAGTGAAGCACCGAGGATTGAACGGATCCTGAGGTCAGGACAAGCTTTAATGATCCATGAAACAGGACGAATTGCATCCCTCTTATCAGAAATCTGGTTATGCCAGAAGCCCCATCTCTCGAACAGCTCGAAAGATTCTCTCCGGGCATATTCTGTCAGTATTGGATTGATCGCGTATTGTGCAAAGAGGACACGTTTACCCTTGAGTGGGCTACAATGTGAAATTGCCTGATCTAACGTTGATGCTGTTGGATTCAATTCAATAGCCACACTCAAGATTGCTCCTGCAACTGCTGAAAACTGATTTTCAAGAGTCTTCAATTCTTTTGCCAGAAGACGGCCATTTACCAGTTGATGATGTATCGCCAGCCAGCTCGCGGCAGCCCAGAAGAGACGAGGAGAATCAGAAGCTGCTGAACAAGTACGAGCTAATAGAGATTCCGCAGAGACCGTCACCTGAGCAGGATCCACATCAAATCCGACTCCAATCCTGGCCCATTGGGAATAAAGGCAATCTTCAATCGATGATTTCAATGTTGTTCTAAATAGAGTTCCATCTTATGTGCAGATGGAGCATCGAACTTAGCAATGCGATCCAACTGCGACCGGACATACTCTATCTCCTCCTCCGTCGGTGACAGCTCCTGCAGATCCGCAATATCTTCTGGTCTGAGTGAATGGAACTTCAGAAGTATCAGATCCTGTCTGCTCACCGATGAGATTAGAAAGCCACCAAATCGTCCAATTGATTGCAGACGATCGCAGAAATCTGAAGGAAGCACATCACGCCAGGCTGCTGCTGCATCATTCATCCATTTCTCAGGCAAACCCAGCTCTTCTGCAATTTCCATGATTTCTCTTTGGTACACTGAAAGCTTGGGATTGGAATAGACTACATCCACATCCAGGGTCCCTCGAATAATCCACCCTGAGAGAATTGCTGCAGCGCTGCCCACAATTACGCATTCCAGGTCTTCGCAGCGCTCCCCGAGCGCTCGAAAAGCTGTTTCAATCTCATCTTTTAGCATAGTTTTATTATATACTTTTTCCGATAACAATCAATGAAAATTCCCTTCGTTCCACGGATCTGAGGATTTTCCCATTGCTGCAGCACTGGGGGACTGTTCAATCTGCCATCGCAATCCATCCAGAACCTGACCCGGGGAAAATGCTTTGCCGTATCGATAGTTACGGGCCGGACCTCTCTGCCAGATGCAGATATATAGATCGCGCCCGGCGGCAGCACCAATCCCCTGAATCACAGGTCTATCACCTGTTCAGAGACATGAAAAGGACCTGCATCGGCCCGGTGATCACCCGTTCGGACATATGCCCACCATGAGGACACCAGCGCGTGAGTCGCGTGCCTTATCTTCTCTCGGCACTGTATGCCGCCATTTTGTAGACGAGCCTGGCAGCGATGGAATCGGAACTGTGGAATCCTTCGCGCGGGCTCAGCTCGACTACGTCGGTCCCAACTACATTCTTCTCCCTGAAGAGAGACCGGAGCAGTCTGAGCGTTTCGAACCAGTCGAAGCCACCCGGTACCGGAGTACCCACTGCACCCACCACCGAAGGGTCGAGACCATCCAGATCGATGGTTATGTAAAGATCCTCCCCCGGCAGAGATCGGAGGATCTGATCGATCTGCTCCCCCACCCTGCCCACAACCTGGTGAGCCAGGAAGGTCGTTCGCAGGTCACCTTCCAGAAGATGAGCTTCGCTCGAATCCACCGATCTGATGCCCAGAGCAGTCACATGCACGCCCATATCGTAGATCCTGCGCATCGGACAGGCGTGATTGAAGCGGGAACCGTGATAGGTGTCTCTCAGATCTGCATGTGCATCGATCTGAAGAACACACAGATCGGGCCAGATTTGCCGGTGCGCCCTGACGAGAGGATAAGTGATAGAGTGTTCTCCCCCCAGAGCCACCAACATGCGTTTTTCATTTATCAAGCCTGCTGCAGTCTCTTCGACCACCAGTGCGGCAGCTTCCGGATCTGTCGGCAGATCGGGAGCGGGATGGGTTGCAATTCCCCCCACCTCTTCGACCGGCACGAATCCAACCTCCTCGTCGTAGAACTCTATATGATGACTTGCCTCCACAATAGCGGCCGGTCCTTCCGATGTCCCTCTTTTCCAGGAGCAGGTTATGTCGAGCGGCAGCGGCAGGACCTGGATCGTACTTTTCTGTGGATCGGACAGATCGGGAGGCAGGTTCAGAAAGTTCGGGAAGGATAGATCGGGAGCCCCTGTCAGGTCGTTCATCGTCTTGACTCAAAGGTTTCGGGTGGTCGATGGCCTTCCGGTCCAGGACACCAAGTTAACCCGCTGGACAGGTGAAATGTCTAATTCTTCCTTGACCGTATCACGATTGCCCATTAGCCTGTCCCGCCTGATGCGCACTTCGAACCTGCAGATGACGGCTCTCCGGAGCCTGACGAGCGGCTGCTGCTATTATTATCAGCCACAGGGAGAGGTACGCGGATTCCGGAGGTCCGAAGGCTAACTTGGGATAAAACGGAAAGCCCTTAAGGCGGGCGCGCTCCTCTCGATAACGGGAGGGACGCGCCCGCTTTTTTTTAGGAGAGAGTCAGGATGCACGGAACGATTACACAACTGCGGGAAGATATCGATCGCATAGATCGATTCCTCGTCGAACTGCTGAACCAGCGGGCCACTGCGGTCGTGCGGATCGGTCAGATCAAGAAGAGGGAAGGTCTGCAGGTCGAAGACAGCTCCCGGGAAGCGGATGTCGTGAAGCGGGCGGAAGACTCAAACCGGGGCCCGTTCAGCAGAAACGCAATTCGCAATCTCTTCAAGGCGATCATGTCGGAATCGCGCAAACTCCAGGCATAGAGAACTTAAGAAGGCGGATCAAATGGTCATCATCATGTCCCCCCATGCCACCTGTGCAGAGATCGAATCTGTGATCGACATCATTCACCGCGATGGCTACCAGACACATCGCTCCGCCGGTCAGAGCCGCACGATCATCGGTGTGATCGGTACAAGTATCGATCTGGATCCAAGGGATTTTGAACTGATGAACGGGGTCACCGAAGCGGTCAGGGTCACCGAACCTTATAAACTCGCCGGCAGGACCTTCAAACCTGAATCAACCATCGTCGAAGCCTCGGGTGTCGCATTCGGTGGAAATACGATCCCGATTATCGCAGGTCCCTGCTCGGTAGAGAACAGGGAACAGATCATAATGGTGGCCGGGCTGGTGGCGGAGGCAGGTGCGAAAGGACTGCGCGGCGGAGCATACAAGCCACGCACCAGTCCCTACTCCTTCCAGGGCCTGGGAGAAAAGGGCCTGCAGCTGCTGCGCGAAGCAGCCGATGAATTCGATCTCATTGCCGTAACAGAAGTATTGGAATCGGGCCGCATCGGGCTTGTGAGCCAGTATGCAGATATCCTGCAGCTCGGTGCCCGCAATATGCACAACTTCACCTTCCTCCGGGAGCTGGGGGAGCAGCAGAAGCCCGTTCTGTTGAAACGGGGCATCTCCGCCACCATCGAGGAATGGCTTCAGGCTGCTGAATACATCCTGGCCGGCGGAAACAGCAAAATCATCCTGTGCGAGCGCGGTATCAGGACTTTCGAGACCTATACCAGGAACACAATGGATATCAGCGCCATACCGGTTATTCACAAACTGAGTCACCTGCCGATCATCGCCGATCCGAGTCATGGGACCGGCCGCCGCGACAAGGTTCTTCCGATGGCCAGAGCGTCAATAGCAGCCGGTGCCGACGGATTGATGGTCGAAGTGCATTCCGACCCCGATAACGCCCGCTCCGATGGAGCGCAGTCGCTCCGTCCTGAACAGTTCGAAATACTGATGAGTGAAATCAGACAGATGGCCGCTGTTCTCGACAGGAGTATCTGAAGATGCCCTTCGAAAGGATATCTATCTGGGGGCTGGGACTTATGGGTGGTTCGCTGGCGGCGGCGCTGAAGGCGAAAGGATATGCCGGTACGATCACAGGCATCTCCAGCCCTGATTCTCTCCGGAAGGCCCGTGATGCCGGATTCATAGACCACGGGTATCCGCACGACCGCTTCGATGAAGGCACCAGAGGTGCGAATCTGATCGTCCTGGCTTCTCCCATTTCAACGATACTCGAGAACCTTGACCGGCTGGGGGATTGTGTCGAGGATGGAGCAGTTGTCACCGACGTCGGATCGACCAAGAGCGCTGTCGTCGAAAAGGCCGCAGGAGTTCTGCCGGATAGCGTGGAATTCATCGGCGGGCACCCGATGGCCGGATCTGAGGCTAAGGGAATATCAGCGGCAGACGCGTATCTGTATGAAAATGCGGTCTGGGTGCTGACACCGGATCGGGAGAGCGACTCTACTGGAGAACTCGCAGCTCTGGCGGAATCGGTTGGTTCCAAAGTTGTCATCACCGATCCGTACACCCACGACCTTATTGCTGCCCGGATAAGTCACCTCCCCCAGCTGCTGGCCACTACCCTTATGAATGTGGCCGGCGACTGGAATGAGGACGAAGATCTCACCCTGCGTCTGGCCGCCGGCGGATTCAGGGATCTCACGCGGATTGCATCGAGCCCCTATGAAACGTGGAGTGATATTTTCGAGACGAACAGGGTCGCGATCCTCGAATCACTCGACACTCTGATAAGAGGTCTGGAAGATACCCGCGAGAAGGTCTCCGCAGGCACGCTGGCCGGTGATTTTGAACGGGCTAATCTGCTGAGGCTTTCGATCCCGCGGGACACGAGAGGATTTGTAATCCCCCTTCACGACATCCTGGTGGTCGTCAGGGATGAGCCGGGAGTTCTGGCAACCATCGCAGGCTGCCTTGCTCCTCACTCGATAAATATCCGTGACATAGAGGTATTGAAGGTCCGTGAAGGTGAAGGGGGAACCATGCGGCTGGCCTTCTCGACTCCAGAGGAAGCCGGAACCGCCGTAAGGCTCCTCGCAAAAGAGGGTCTCAGGTCGTGGGTCGAGGAATGATGACCACCGATCTGAAAATGAGGATAAGACCCTCCCCGGCCTTGAGGGGAAGAGTGAAACCGCCCGGAGACAAGTCGATAAGTCACCGTGCGTTGATGATCGGTGCGATCTCGGAGGGCGAAACGGTCATCCGGAAAATCGCACCGGGCCACGATGTTGCCCATACATCTGCATGTCTGCAGACCCTCGGTTCGGTGATCGAGAGAAGCCGTGACAACAGGGAGATGCGTGTAACAGGAAGTGGAGCATATGGAACCGGATCGGACAGGTATGCCGGTAACTCTGTCCTGAAGGTCCCCTCCCGGGACCTTTACTGTGGCAACTCCGGCACAACCGCCCGTTTGCTGGCGGGGCTGCTGACCGGCCTGGGCCTGCCTGCAACGATCACCGGTGATGAGAGTCTAATTGCCCGCCCGATGGAGAGAGTTGCCATTCCCCTGGAGTTGATGGGTGCCCGGATAAATCTGGCAGCCGGTGGAACCCTGCCGATCACGCTCACCCCCGGCGCTCTCTCCGGTATCACATATGAGAGCCAGGTGCCCAGCGCACAGGTGAAATCGTGTGTCCTTCTGGCCGGTCTCGGTGCCGACGGGATAACGGATTATCATGAAGCGATACGCAGTCGCGATCACACCGAAAGGATGCTGGCCGGCTTTGGAGCCTCTGTCACCGGCAGGGATCTGGATGGAGAAACCGGTCCATGTTCTGTAACACTCGTGCCGGGTGATCCACTTACAGGCAGAGAAGTGAATATACCGGGTGACATTTCCAGCGCTCTCTATCTCGTGGTTGCGGCCCTGCTGCTTCCCTCTTCAGAACTCCTGCTGGAGGATGTCGGACTCAATCCGGGCCGCCGCCGGGCCCTCGATGTTCTCATCTCCATGGGAGCTGATATCCAGATCCTCGATGAACGTTCCGTCTGTCATGAACCGAGAGCCGACCTTCTGGTCAGACATTCCGGTTTGAAAGGTACCGGGATTTCGGGTCCGACCGTCACCTGGCTGATTGACGAGGTTCCGATCCTGGCGGTAGCAGCGGCCTTTGCTGAAGGGGAATCTTATTTCAGAGATGTCGGTGAGCTTCGCCTGAAAGAGAGCGACCGGATATCGGCGATCACCCGAAATCTGAAGGCACTCGGTGCTGAGGTTGAGGAATACGACGATGGATTCTCTCTGAAGGGAGGAGACGGGTACGGCGGTGCTGAGTTCATCAGCTCTGGTGACCACAGAATCGCCATGGCCTTCCACGTTGCTGCTCTTGCCTGCAGCGGCGAGAGCACTATTCACAACTACGATTCGATTTCAGTTTCGTGGCCCGGTTTCAGGGAAACGATTGAAGCCCTGGGAGCAGGTTGAGATGACCGGATTGAAACTGATCTACCTGCTGGGAGATCCGGTCTCCCACAGCCTTTCACCCGACTTCCAGAACGCCGGCTTACAGGCACTCCGACTGCCCTTGAGATACCTTCCGAGACAGGTCGCCGCAGACGAACTGGCCGCCCTTCTCAATGGATTGGGGCAATCCGGCATAGCCGGTGCCAATATCACCATTCCGCACAAGATCGCTGCTCTTTCCCTGCTTGACACCCTGGATGAAGAAGCCGCGATGATCGGGGCTGTAAACACGATCGTCGTTCGGGATGGAACACTGACGGGGTACAACACCGACATTGAGGGATTCCTGCGCGCATTCAGGGAGAGAAGGCCGGAAGGACCCGCCGGACGCGGTGTGCTTCTGATGGGGTCCGGAGGAGCGGCCCGTGCTGCCGCCGCGGGGATAGTGCGAGAGGGGCTGGCCGATCAGATCTATCTGCTTTCGCGCACGAGAGAGAAAAGTGCGCGGCTCATCGATATGATCAACAGGCACAGAAAAAAGGAAAACCTTCTCGAAGTAACCCTGCTTGAGGATTTCGGTGATGTCGGTCCGGGTATCCGGGAATCTGTGGGGCTGATCGTCAATGCCACACCCGCTGGACTGAATGAAGAGAAGGAGACCGCTCCCCTCCCCCCGCTGGCGGGATTTTCCCCTCAAACCCTCTTTTTCGACTTCGTGTACAGTCGCACTCCAACCCGGCTCCAGCGCCACGCTGCGCAGGCCGGTCTCGATGTTGAAGATGGATTAAACACGCTTCTTTATCAGGGCATGAAATCCTTTTACCTCTGGACCGGTTCCGCTCCCCCCGAGCGGATCATGAGAGAAGCCCTGGAAAAAGCCCTGAAAGGAAGGAAAGGGGAAGAGGCCTGATGCTGAGGTTCTTAACCGCCGGTGAAAGCCATGGACCGGCCCTCACGGGCATTATAGATGGTATACCGGCGGGTCTGGAGATCGGAGCTGATTATATCGATCGGCACCTGGCGCGCAGGCAGATGGGACACGGCCGGGGTAAACGAATGGAGATAGAACAGGACAGGGTCGAGATCGTATCGGGCATTCGATTCGGGAAAACGATCGGCAGTCCTGTGGCACTGAAAATCGAGAACAGGGATTGGATCAACTGGAAGGACAGGATGGCCGTCGACTATCACAACAACGATCACGGCAGGGTGACAATGCCGCGACCGGGCCATGCAGATTTTACAGGGGGTATCAAGTACGGCCACACCGCCGATTTGAGGAATGTCATGGAGAGATCAAGCGCCAGGGAGACGGCCATGAGAGTGGCGATCGGATCGATAGCCCGCCGGCTGCTGGAAGAATTCGGGACTGCAATCGGCAGTGTGGTAGAGAGTATCGGAGAAATCGATGCCGGGGAGTTGTTCGGAAATGACGGCAGGGAATTGCCCGACCTCGCTGCCATCGACAACTCCCCGGTACGCTGTCCGGCGGCGACCGGCGAGGAGGCCATGATCGAGGCAATCGATGAGGCAGGAGAGGATGGTGATACCCTCGGCGGCTGTTTCGCCGTATGGGCGGAAGGTGTGCCGGCGGGGCTCGGATCATACGTGCAGTGGGATCGCAGGATAGACAGTCAGCTTGCTCGTGCGGTCATGAGCATTCCGGCCATCAAGGGAGTGGAGATCGGACGGGCATTTGAAATGACCCGCAGCCGCGGATCGGAATCACATGACGAATTCCGGCTTCAGGCCATAACAGGGGAACCGGGAATTATCAGACGTCCGACCAATCGCGCAGGCGGAATTGAGGGAGGAATCACAAATGGTGAACATGTGATCATCCATGCGGCAATGAAGCCCCTTCCCACACTCCGCCGGCCGACAGGTTCCGTCGATCTGGTTACAGGCAGGGAGAAGAGTGCGCATGTGGAGCGCTCCGATGTATGCGCTGTTCCCGCAGCTGCGGTGGTAGCCGAATCGGTAGTGGCTCTGGTTCTGTGCAATGCCCTGCTGGAGAAATTCGGCGGTGATACAACGGGCGGGATCGAGGCCGCTCTGCAGAGGTACACGGAATCACAGCCACCTCACCTTCGGGAACCGGAGGCATGATGAACCTGGCGGCGCAGATCCGGGAAACCGGGAGACTCTATCTGACCGGTTTCATGGGAGCCGGCAAGACTGCGGCGGGCCGGGAACTGGCTGTTCGTGCCGGATGGTCGTTTTGCGATCTGGATGACGAGATCGAAAACAGCACAGGACGGACTGTTTTCGAGGTTTTCAAAGAGGGTGAGGAGAAATTCAGAATGCTCGAGAGAGAGGCCCTTGAAAGAACCCTGGAATACAGCCGGAGGGTAATCGCACTGGGAGGCGGAGCCATCGCCTGGAGGGATAATCGCGAATATCTGGCAGATAAGGGAGTCGTGGTTTATCTGGACGTTGCGGCAGATGTTCTCTTCGAGAGGGTACGGCACAGCACATCTGAAAGACCACTCCTGTCCGGATTTCAGGACATAGACCTGCTCAACCGCATTGAAACAGTACTGGAAATGCGGCTCCCATTCTACGAAAGGGCGGATTTGATAATCGACTGCCTTCAGGCGAAAACAGCCGGCGACATTGCCGAGGAGATATATGGCCATTTCCAATGACAGAACGGTTGAGATCCCGGTAGACCTCGGCAACTGCAGTTACCCGATCATCGTCGGGCACGGGCTGATCGATTCGATCGGCCGGCTTATGGTCAAACACTCGCTTGAAGGCAAAGCCGCAGTGATCAGCAACCGTACGGTCGTGGACCTGTTCGGAGAAAAGGTTGAGGAGAGTCTCCGGCGAAGCGGATTCAGGAGCACTTTCCATACAGTCGGTGACGGGGATGAATTCAAGAATCTGGATTGTGCCAGGGAGCTTTACGATGCCCTTCTGGACCTCAAGATCGAACGGGGAGATACGGTCATCGGTCTGGGCGGAGGGGTTGTCGGTGACATTGCGGGATATGTTGCCGCCACACTGCTCAGAGGCATCAATTTCGTACAGGTCCCCACCACACTCCTCGCCCAGGTGGATTCATCGGTGGGGGGTAAGGTGGGAGTCAACCACGAGAGAGGCAAGAATCTTATCGGCACCTTTTATCAGCCCCGATTCGTCCTGGCCGACACAACGACCCTGGAAAGCCTGCCTGAAAATCAGATGAGGTCGGGACTGGCCGAGATAATCAAGTGCGGCTGCATCGGTAGCACCGCCCTGTTTCAGCTTGTGGAAACCGGGTACCGGGAACTCCTGAATCTGGATAACGGCATTTTGACCGGGGCGATCTCCTCCAGCTGCAGGATCAAGGCTGAAATAGTAGAAATGGATGAGCGAGACATGACCGGGGAGAGAGCTGTTCTGAATTTCGGTCATACTGTAGGACATGCGATAGAATCACTGTCAGGCTATACGGATTACCTCCACGGTGAAGCCGTCGCTACAGGAATGATCGCTGCGGGCTATATGGGAACAGAGATGACCGGCTTCCCCCAGGAAGATTTCGACAGACTCGTTACACTGATAAAGGCAGCAGGTTTTCAGACAGACATCGGAAACTTCTCGGCCGCAGACATTATCGATCGCACGTACATCGACAAGAAAGTCACAGCAGGCAGGGTCGAGTACGTACTGCCTGAAAGGATAGGTTATGCTGTTTCGGGCAGGAAGGTTCCCGATGAACTTGTACGTAATGCCATCGGATTCATAAGGACCCTGCGGTGACAGCCATCGTGAAACGTTTCCTCGTCCTGAACGGGCCGAATCTCAACCTGCTGGGTGAGAGGCAGCCGGAACTGTACGGATCGGCTGCTCTGGAGGAGATCATCGAGAGACTTCACGATCATGCTGAAGATCTCGGGGTTAAGATCATCCATGTACAGTCGAACCATGAGGGAGAGCTGATCGAGGCGCTGCATGATGCGCGCAGATGGGCCGCAGGTGTCATAATCAATCCTGCTGCCCTGACCCACTATTCATATGCCCTCAGAGATGCTATCGCATCCACCGGCCTGCCGGCAGTCGAAGTACATCTGACCGATATAGATAAAAGGGAGGATTGGAGGCGTATTTCGGTAACCCGGGATGTCTGTATAGATCAGATCGCCGGGCACGGAGGGGATAGCTACCTGATGGCTCTGGATCGCCTGCTGCAGTACCTGTTACGACCCTCCGGGTGATCCTGCCTGTATTTTCTGCGCTTCTCTTTCATCAACCATGTCGCTGTGACAGGTGGCCTTTCCGTCATCATCAGCGCTGACGGCAAGAAGGGTCTTTTCGGCCAGTTCAGCGATTTCACCGATCTCCTTCGCTTCACCGGCACCGAAGAGCTCCAGGTCGCGATTGATCCTGACGGCGCACCAGTCATGACCGCACATCGAGCAGAAGTCTTCATCGACGTCATGATCTTCATCGTGAAACTCTCTGGCCGTTTCCGGATCAAAGGAGAGTTTTACGTGCTCGCTCCAGTCGAGAGCAGCACGGGCCCTGGTCAAGGCGTCATCCCTGTCACGGGTACCCGGAATCCCGAGAGCCACGTCGGCGGCGTGTGCGGCTATCTTGTAGGCGATGCACCCCTGCTTGACATCATCCTTCTTCGGTAGGCTCAGGTGTTCCTTCGGAGTGACATAGCAGAGCATCGCCGCACCGTGATAGGCGGCCGCCGTTGCCCCGATGCACGACGTGATATGGTCGTACCCCGGGAAGATGTCGGTCACCAGCGGCCCCAGAACGTAGAATGGAGCTCCGTGACAGATCCTGCGTGCGTATTTCATGTTGAATTCGATCTGGTCGAACGGAACGTGCCCGGGACCCTCGATCATGACCTGGCACCCCCTGGCCCACGCACGCTCGGTCAGTTCCCCGAGCGTCTCCACCTCTCTCAGCTGTGCTTCATCGGTAGCGTCTGAAAGGCCGCCGGGGCGCAGGCCGTCACCGAGTGAAAAGCCGACATCGTATTCGCGCATGATGTCGCATATTTCGTCGAAGACCTCGTACATTGGATTCTGTTTGTTATGCGCCAGCATCCATCTGGCCAGCAGAGATCCGCCCCTGCTAACTATGCCGATCAGGCGATCTTTGAGATATGGCAGGTGCTCCTTCAGCAGTCCCGCATGGATCGTGAAGAAATCGACACCCTGCCCGGCCTGCTTGACGATCTCGGTAAGAATGTCATCGTAGGTGAGCTCCTCGACACTCCGGCCGATTATCATGGAATAGATCGGCACGGTACCAATCGGGACTGTCGCAGTCCGGATGATCGCTTCACGACATTCATCCAGATTCCCGCCCGTAGAAAGGTCCATAGCCGTATCAGCGCCCCACCGGACCGCCCATTCCAGCTTTTCGACTTCCCTGTCTGTATTGGAGGAAAGAGGTGAAGCCCCCAGGTTTGCGTTGATCTTTGTAGTAGCAGCCCTGCCGATGCACATCGGGTCCAGGTTGTAGGACAGGTGCACTTTGTTTGCCGTAATGAGCATTCGACCCGCGGCTATTTCATCCCGGACCTGTTGCGGGGAGAGATGGGTTTCCCGTTCTGCTGCACGTTCCATCTCCGGAGTAATCATTCCCAGGCGGGCGTATTCGAACTGTGTAACGGCTTTAAACCGATCTGGTGCAACTGCAAACTCCTCCCCCCTTTCCCACCCTTCGGGCAGAAAATCCCACGCGGTCCTGTCCGATGGCTCGGGCATCCCCGGCGTATCGGGAGAACTGAACGTATAAGGTGTACCGATTCGGGGTGGATTGGCAAAACTGCCCGGAGTCGTTCCCAGTTTATCTGTTGAGGGATTATTGCCGTGTGCCGGAATGTTCGTGCTCACAGAGCACCTCATGCTTTCCTGCGCCGGTATGATCCGGATCAGGTTCAAGGGTATGCTCTCAGTCCCGCTCCCTGCAGGACACCCCTAGCCTTCTGATACCTGGTGCCCTGAATCATAAATCCATCGTAATTCATCCTCCGCTGCATCCGCACCTGCTGCGTTGCGCCTCCTCGCCATAGCAACCGCTATGCCTCGTTGCCGCGCCTGGTCGGAGCGGCGCAGCGAAGTTCTCAGTTATGCAACGGACTTCTGACTCAGGACACACGCACTATACAAGATAGAGATTTATCACTGATCGGGCAACCATCAGGAGTCCTATCTAGTTCCCGTCTGGAGGTTTCCCGCCGGCAACAGCCGGACTGCTCATCCTTTGATGAGGACTCCGGATGGGTATGACCCATAATAATGATCTCGATTTCGGGAGCAGCGGGTGCAGCAGGAAGGCCTTGCCTGCTGCAACTCTTTTTCACAGTGTCATACCAGTATACACAATTATATTCCAGCACTTCATTCTGCCATACTACATCAAACGAGGTCGCCCGTGCACGATATCGTCGAAAATCCAGATGGTGTTAAGTCTGCAGACATAATCGTAGGAATCCCGTCATACAACGAAGCAGACAACATCGCCTATCCGACCGACATGGTTTCGAGGGGTTTGAGGGAATTTTTTCCGGAGGCCAGATCGGTACTCATCAACGTCGACAATAATTCTTCAGATGGCACTCGGGAAGCCTTCATGGGCACTCCCACACAGCAGCCGAAGATATATATCTCCACACCGGAGGGAGTCCTCGGCAAGGGCAATAATTTCCGAAACCTCTTCCGGGCCTGCGTGGAACTGAACGCCAAATTCGTAATTGTCGTGGATGCCGACCTCAAGAGCATCACTCCGGGCTGGATCAGGTATCTGGGCGAACCCTTGATGGGGCGATTCGATTACGTCACCCCTATCTACGTGCGCCACAAATACGACGGAACGATCACCAACCATATAGCCTATCCCCTGCTGAGAAGTCTTTACGGCCTGCGGGTGAGGCAGCCGATCGGAGGGGATTTCGGATTTTCAGGCAAGCTGGCCAGAGCCTTTCTGGCAGAGAAGAGCTGGAACAACAAGGTCGCCAATTTCGGCATAGACATCTGGATGACCACTATCGCCATCGCACGCGGTTTCAATGTGTGCCAGGCATTCCTGGGTACTCCGAAAATCCACCGCGCAAAGGATCCGGCCGAAGACCTGAGCAAGATGTTCATAGAGGTGGTATCCACCATTTTCGATCTGATCGTGGACTTCGAATATATCTGGATGGACCTGGCAGAGAGCCGGCCGAGCAGTATTTACGGGTTCGGTCTCGGTGTGGATGAAAAGCCTCCCGAGATCAATGTCAACACCGGTAAACTGCTGGACAGCTTCAAAAGCGGCTACAAGGAGTTCAGAGAGCTGTGGGAGGATGTGCTTCCACTCCCCGAAATGACTCAGGTCGTGAAGCTGGTGGAGGAATCGGAGAAGGAATCGTTCTTCTACCACAGCGATGTCTGGGCGAGGATTCTCTTCAGTTTCGCGGTTGCATACAAACAGGACGTGATCGATCACGATCATCTGATGGAAGCGCTTATACCCTTCTATCACTCCAGGGTACTCTCCTTCGTGAACAAGACACACGCCTTCGGCACGCTCGACACAGAAGAGTACCTGGAGAACATCATCCGGATATTCGAGAGGGAGAAGTTTTACCTCATAACACGCTGGGAAGAAACGAAGAACAGGCACGACAGAGCACTCTTCGTCCAGAGCGAGCAGTAATAAATACCGGGAAAACCATCGCCGCCCCGCCGGATGTCATCGCAAGCCGCAGCCGGAGCGTTTCTCCGACAGACCCCTGAGATCGCTAAATACCTGCAATAAGTCTCCAGACATTGGCAACCAGGAAGCAGACCGCGAATGCTATCGTAAGCGGCATCAGGGCACCCACTACCGTCCACTTCATGCTTCCGGTTTCCTTCCAGATGGTAAAGATGGTCGTGGAGCATGGATTGTGCAGCAGGCTGAAGAGCATCAGGCTGACGGCGGTCAACAGGGTCCAGCCCTGATCTCCTATCAGCAGGGCTTCCAGATCGGCACGTCCGGCGATATCGATCATCTGTGCCGCTCCCGTATAGGCCATCAGGATAACAGGAACAATGATCTCGTTGGCCGGAATCGCGATTACGTAGGCCATCAGGATGACACCGTCGAGCCCTATCGATCTTCCGACCGGATCGAGCAGACCGGCAAACAGGCCTGCCAGGTTCTCTCCGCCAACATTTACCGCACTCAGGATCCAGATAACGGCACCGGCCGGTGCCGCCATCACCACGGCCCGCCACAGCACGAAAATCGTCCTGTCTATCAGGGATGTGTAGATGATCTGACGGATATTCGGACGCCTGTAGGGGGGCAGTTCCAGCGTAAAGCTCGAGGGCTCCCCCTTCAGCACCGTCCTGGAGAGGAACGTCGAGACCACCAGTGTGACTATCACTCCTATCATGACGATGATCACCACGGCCCCTGCCGCTGCAGCCGAGGCCACGGCGGGATTGAACCTGGCGCCGACGAATATGGAAGCCAGCAGGATCAGCGTCGGGAACCTGCCGTTGCAGGGCACGAAATTGTTCGTGAGAATAGCAATCAGTCGCTCCTTCGGGGAATCGATTATCCTGGTTGCGATGACGCCGGCGGCATTGCATCCGAAGCCCATGCTCATCGAAAGCGCCTGCTTGCCGTGAGCACCTGCGAACTTGAAGAGCCGATCCATATTGAATGCCACGCGCGGCAGGTAGCCCAGATCCTCGAGGAATGTGAAGATCGGAAAGAAGATCGCCATCGGGGGAAGCATCACGGAAATAACCCACGCGAGAGCTTTGTAGACACCGTGCCAGACAAGGCCGGTCACCCACCATGGCAGCCCGATCGAATTGAAGAGCACCACCCCCTGCTCTTCTATCCAGAAGAGCCCTGTGGCCAGTATCTGGGAAGGATAGTTGGCGCCGGCAACCGTAATCCAGAATGTTACGGCCAGTCCCAGAGCCATCAGGGGCAGACCGAAGAGGCGGCTGGTGAGTACGCGGTCCAGCTTCTGATCCCAGCCCCGGCTCTTCTCTGAAGTCATGGAGACGTGCCGCTCCGCCAGGGAGGCCGCGTTCGAAAAGATGTCGTCAACCAGGCGATCGCGCAGGTTCGCTCCCAGACGCCGCTGAAGCAGATCGGCCTGCGACAGGATCTCTCCGGCGTTCTTCGCAGATCGGGATGCCGCCGCCGGGTCACTCATCGAACTTCCCCGGCATATCACCGTTCACGAGCGCCTGACGGACCGCGTAATCGCCATCCAGCAGCCTGAGCGCCACCCATCTGGAATTGGGCAGCTCCGGATACTCTTCCTCTATAAGGGGAATGAGTTGATCGAGGGCCTCCTGCAGTTCTCCCTTAATCCTGATTCTGTAGGGCTGTGTATCAACATTTCCTTCTATTACATCAGCCACGGCCCTCATCAGCGAATCTAGACCCCTGCCATACCGTGCCGTAGTCGGGATTACAGGCACTCCCAGATCTCTGGAGAGCCCCTCATGGTCCACCTGCAGACCTTTCCGCCCGGCTTCATCCATCAGGTTCAGACAGACCACAACCCTGTCTGTGATCTCGAGTACCTGCATGGTGAGGTTCAGATTCCGCTCCAGCGATGTGGCATCGACAACCACAATCGAACAGTCAGGTCTTCCGAAGAGGAGAAAATCGCGGGCAATCTCCTCATCCAGCGACGCCGAGAGGAGCGAATAGGTTCCAGGCAGATCGATAAGTTTGTACTGACGGCCGTCGAACTCAAAGAATCCTTCGGCGCGGGTCACCGTCTTGCCCGGCCAGTTGCCGGTGTGCTGTTTCAGGCCTGTCAGGGCGTTGAAAACCGTACTCTTCCCTGTATTGGGATTTCCTGCCAGCGCAATAATCCGGTCAGGCATCGTCTTGTTTTTCTGCCGCCTGCACCGCCGGTTCGATCAGAATATGTTCTGCCTGTTCATGCCTGAGAGCAACCAGGGTTCCGCGTACTTTATAGGCCCGGGGGTCTCCGAATGGTCCGGTCCTCTCCACCTCAACTCTGGCTCCCGGAGTGAATCCCAGATCGAGCAGACGCCTTCGCGTCAGGCCCCTGCACTCATCGCCGATGGCCTTCACAACACTCTCCGTCCCCATATCCAGATCAGAGAGAAGCATGAAGGGACCTTCTACCGCAGTTACCTCCGGCAGTGGCGCCACGGTGATGTTGGCAGCCACGACAGTAGCCACAACAAATTCACGGTCCCTGGTGAAGAACCGGACATGTTCGTCGGTCCTCTCCATTATCCGAACATCTTCACCCAGCCTGAATCCTTCGGCCACCAGTTGTGCGAACACCTCGGGGGGCTCATCCTCCAGGTGCACGATCCTGCCTGGAGTGTCGAGCGGCCACCGGGTGAGCGTTACACCCTCGGGTTCGGCGATCTCTCCATAGGCAGTCGGAATCGGATCGCCGTGAGGATCGTAGGTGGGATGGCCCAGCCGGGCTTCCAGTTCATCTGCTTCGGCCGGCGAGAGATTGTGTTCCGCTCTCTCGGCGCGTGCATGTATCTCTTCCTCTTTAACCTCTGTTTCGTCTGCAAGATATCGCTCCCACAACCTGTGGGCGCGCACAACCTGAAGCGCATAACTCCGCCCTTCCACCGTAAGCACGTACGCGTCTTCAGCGGGACGAACGTAGCCATTTCTGATCAGCTCGGCGATCAGTTCTGTCGCTTCCCCAACAGTAATTCCCAGAACCCCTGCCAGGGTCTGGACGGTCGCAGGTTGCTCCTGATACTCACTCTCGTGCAGATGTTTGAGCGCATCTTCACGCCGCACACGGATGTTTATTTCACGGCTGAGTCGCCACTGCCAGAACCATCCCGATCCCGGGTGAAAGAGGGCCCAGAGGATGATCCCGACCAGCAGTGCCGTCAGGAGTGAATTGAGAGGATTCACCTGAGGATGATCGCCTTCCTGACCCTTCTGAATTCTCCGACCCGGAGCTCGATCAGGTAGATGCCTGACGGTACCCTGACGCGGTTCATATCGTAGCCGTCCCAGTTAAAGTAATTCCTGTATATCTTGTTCTCCACGCTCCCCTCATGGATATAGTCGATAAGCCGGCCGCGGGCATCATACACCGATATCGTCAGGTGACTCCAGGTACCGGGAAGCTGAGAGAGATCGACGTCTATCCGGATCGGATCGGCCGTACCCGGATTGGACGGATTCGGATATGGTGCACCCAACAGATTACCGATATCCGGACCCCGCTCCGGCTGCTCAGTAACGGTCGCGGTCCAGGCTTCTATCCGTATGTCGTCTATCTCCCATCCACCACCCTGCGAGAAGTAATAGTTGGAGTACCAGCCGAGCCATAACCGGGGGGTTCCGGCATAGGGAGTCAGATCGATCTCCACCTCTTCCCACTCATTGCGCCAGCCGGTGGTGAAATAAATCAAAGGATCGGGCGGATTAACATTCGGCCTGGGATTAGGCGACGGAGCGATCGTGACCATCGCGAGATTCCTGGCTCCTATGGCGGGACGGCTGCGGAATTTGAGCACCGCACCATCGAATCCGTTGAGGCTGAATGGTGAATTGAGATCGAGCCGGTTCTCAAACTGACTTATCACCCCTCCCGGAGCATCCGTAACAAGATGGGTTCCGGGCGGATAGCTCGAATTCGCGAGTTCGAAACCGCTCATCGTCCACCTGTCTGTGCCCTCTTCCCACCCCTCAGTGAAGACCACGGACGGTCTTCCTATCAGAACGCCAATCGTATCTGTCCGTGTATACCCATTGTCGGCATCCACCCTCAGAGCGAACTGCGCCTGCCTGCCAAGCGACATCGAACCGATCTGAAGTGTGAATCCTTCCGCAGCCTGCCGGCTCTCACCGGGGGCATAATCACCCAGATCGACGGTGGCATCGGCAACAGCAGCACCGGTACCCAGAGCTTCAAGTGTGGCGACCGCTCCGGTGACCGGCTCGGAGAAACCGGCATTCGTCCACGTAAGATTCAGGAGAACCGTTTCACCCGGTTCGGCGTATCCGTCACCGTCACCGCTGCTGTCATCTACATCGATGTCATCGGCCAGCAGTACACCGCCCGACATCCAGGCTGTCAGGTAGTTGGGTCCTATATGTTCCCCCACCAGAGGCGATATCCGGCTGGTCGGCGGCCAGAAATTGTCGAAATATGTTCCTACCTCCGGCACCATCGACAGCACCCCTTCAGATCCGTATTGCCAGTCGACGGCATCCCCGTTCGTATGGTAACCGATCATCTCGGTTCCGGTACCGTAGGGGTAGTGGTTAAATCCAGATAACCGGGTCGCCCACGCCCTGAAATCCTCGAACCTGTCCACCTGGGCCGGTGTATATCCCCAGGGGATGAGGTAGACGTTGCTGTGTGCATGATAGTTGAGTATAAACTGGAAGGGTCTGCCCAGCACGACATCGCGGACCGCCTGCGTTTCGGGCTCGCTGAAGGGAGCAGGACCCCGATATGTGCTTCTGGAGGGATCGGGGCTCGATCCCTGATCATCTTCCCCCCAGTGGAAACCGAAATTCCTGTTGAGATCCACTCCATCCTGGTACTGCTCGAAGGCCCCGCTGCCGTTGTTGTCCCGCTTGTTCTTCCTCCACATGCCGCCACCCCCGGGATCAGTTGCCTCGTTGTAGTAGTAACCGTCAGGATTGATGATCGGTACGAACAACAGCTCGCGAGAGGAGAGGAGATAATCCACGTCGGGATCACCCCCGGCGTACTTCCCGGCGATGTCTTCGGCGAAACCGAGCAGAAGCATCATCGCGATCGGCTCACGGGCGTGGATCATTCCGTTATAGAAAACAGCCGGGCGGTTCGGATCTGAAACCGAGGGAGAATCGGAAATGCGAAATGCCCAGATCGACCTGCCCTCGACCGAGGTACCGATGCTGAATTTCCGGCTGATGACAGCGGGATAGGCGTCAGCAAGCTGATCCATTACGGCTTCCGCTTCGGCCAGGGTGTAATACCCGCCCATGCTGCCGGGTCCCAGAGATGCGTCGAGGCGGCTCGCAAACCAGGCTGCTGCATCGGGGTGAATGATTTCGGGTATCAGACCTATTGAATGAAGAGCCTGCAGTTCATCGGCGGTAACGAAAAGAGTGGCCTCACCGGCCAGCAGTCCCGCCCGGAAATCGATACCGAGCCGGGCCACTCTGTCCAGATCCTCCCGGCTCGCATCGGACAATCTGACCATCGCCACCGGCTCCCGCGTCACCTGAGCGGAAACCGGCGATGATGAAATAGCTTCTGCAGTTAAGACAGCAAGAGAGAGGCATGCAGCCGGCCAGATGGATCTGCTGCCTCTGTGTATCTGCACCACGTCAATCTCAATTTCCGGCTACTTCGTCCGCGTACCTGTTATAGCCGGCGATCTCTTCATCGATGGCACTGCGCACATACTCAACAACCTCTTCGAACGGGATCTCCGTCATCTTTTTAGTCGAACGCTGAACCACCTCGGCGACCCCCTTCTCGTACCCCTTCATGCCGACATTCACCCTGTAGGGCAGACCGAGCATGTCGGCATCCTTGAATTTCGTACCCGCCTGCAGATTGCGATCATCGTAGAGGACCTCAAGACCTGCCGCCTGCAACTGATTGTACAGTTCGTCAGCCTTTTTGACGATGCGTTCCTCCACCACATTTATCGGCAGCAGGTGAACATGATAGGGAGCGATAGAGGCGGGCCAGCAGATACCATCGGCATCGGCACTCTGCTCCATCGCCGCCACAGCAATCCTCTCCAGACCTATCCCATACGAGCCCATGACGACCGGTTTTTCTTCACCCTGCTCGTCCTGAAAGGTGCATCCCATAGACTCGGAGTACTTTGTACCCAGCTTGAAGATGTGTCCCATCTCGATAGCGGTAATAATCCGGATTTCAGATCCGCATTCGACACACGCCTCCCCCTCCCTGACTGCACGCAGGTTTACATACTCCGTGACCTTCACATCTCTTTCCAGATTGATATGCGTGAGGTGGTAGTCGTCCCGATTGGCACCGGTGGCACCATCGAGAAGACCCTGCATTGAGTTGTCGACATATATCTTTACGGTGCCGGGAGCTTTGACGGGTCCTATGAATCCTGCCCGCGCCCCCATGATCTTCGTCACCTCTTCAGGCACGGCCGGCCTGACGGCCATTCCGGCAACCTTCATGGCCAGGCCCTCGTTGAGATCGTGACTTCCGGGAACGAGGAACATCACCGGTTCTTCCTCCGCAGTCATATAGAGCAGACTCTTTATCAGGTGTTGAGGTTCTATGGAGAGGAATGCGGACACCTCGTCAATGGTACGCTGATCGGGTGTATGGACCTCTTCCAGCTCTCCATCACTGCCCTGATCGACTTTCCAGCTGGTGGCGGCCACCTCCACGTTCATTACGTACCCGCAGTTATCACAGACGACTGCCCGATCTTCGCCGGCCTGGCTTTCAACCAGGAACTCCTGTGATCCTGTGCCCCCCATCAGTCCCGATGAAGCTCCCGCAACGAAGAACTTCAAACCGCAGCGTGCAAAGAGCCGGCGATAGGCCAGGGCGTGCAGATCGTAGCCCCTGTCGAGTCCCTCCTGCGATGTATCGAGGGTATAGGAATCCTTCATAATGAACTGCCGCGATCTAAGAAGCCCAGACCTCGGCCTCGGTTCATCCCTGAACTTGGTCTGGATCTGGTACCAGATCTGGGGCAGATCGCGGTACGACCTTATCTCATTTCGCACGATATCGCTGACAACTTCTTCGTGAGTGGGAGCCAGCAGCATGCCGCGGCCCTTCCGGTCCTTGAGCCTGAATACGTCATCACCGAAATCGTCGTTTCTGCCGGTTTCATCCCACAGGTCGATCGGGTTCAGTGCGGGGAAGAGGAATTCCTGGCCACCGATGGCGTTCATCTCTTCCCTTATTATCTGCTGAGCCTTCAGAAGGCTCCTCCAGAGAAAGGGGAGATAAGAATAGATGCCGGCCGCAAGCAGTCGTACCATCCCTCCCTTGAGCATGACTCGATGGCTGGTCACTTCGGCGCCCGCAGGATCTTCTTTTAGAGTAGGAATAAAACCTCTGCTCAACCGCATGCTGCCTCCACTCATCGTAGTATCTGGACTTACAAGACTCTTCCTGAATCAAAACCGGGATGCAACCAGCATCCCTTCGGCATCGATAAAAAAGACTCTGTTCTTTTCGCTGTCGACAGAGAATGCCGGCAATTCCGTATTAATCTGAACCGAACCACCGATATTCCCCGCCGGAAGATCCACCATCTGTATCGCGGCATTCCCCTCCAGGGAGGTTACCAGCCACAGTACCGCGGGATCGCCGTCACTGCCGGCACCTGAAAGATGGAAAAGATCATCTCCCGTCAATCTATTCCCTGAGGAAAAGAATGACCGGGGTGGAGCGGCGATCTGGAGCGACCAGGAGGTTTCCCCCCTCTCATTTACCCGCAGCAGTTCGCTCCCCCTCGATCCGATCTTCACGAATAGTATTCCACCGGACAGGACTTTCGCATATTCGTAATCGTTTCTGGAGGGCGCCCTGTACCGGTTTGATTCCCTGGCGATCCTTCTGCCGTCGATCATGGCCCAGAGAGTGGTACGCCCCCTGCTTTCGCCGATCAGAATCCCGCTCTGCGTCCAGCAGATGGCCAGAGGATTATCGGATGCAATCCTCGGAGCAGAGCGCCAGCGCTCTTCACCTGAATTACGGTGAATGAGCTGGATCCGACTTCCATCGGAACGCAGTGCAAGCAGCCATGGATTCTGTTCCTTCACAGGCAGCCATGGATCGTCGAGCATCCACTGCACCCCACCGCTGCCGCGATCGATCCTGAAGATCTTCTCACCGGTGGCAAAGAGCAGCTCGCCTGTTGTGCTCAGCCTCAAATCCTCCTCTTCCCCTTTTAAATACCCGACCCATTTCAGATCCCCGTTTTCGAGATCGTGCGACGAAACAGAGATCGTTCTTTCCCTTCGATCGACACGGAAAAGGCGATCGGAGATGATCGAGTAATGCCTGTCGGTTGAAATGACGTGTTCGGAGTCCGCTTCCTCTATTTCCCCAAGATCGAGACGCCACTCCCTCTGCCCGCTCGAAAGCGACAGGGCCTCAATAGAACCAGAACCACTGTCACTCCGGAAGATGGTTACAACCCTGTTCTTCTCTGCAACGACCTGTACCGACAGGCACCGGCCTGAAACGATACCCGTATTCCAGAACATATTCCCCGTGTCGGCGTTCAGGTAATGCAGGCCGTATGAGGAGCCATCCCTCAAACCGGATGAAGGCGGAGGCCGGTCGAAGTTACGCATGACAATGATATTTGATGAACCGGGTATCTCTTTTATCAGCACCGACGAGGCACCATCTCTGGCCACCGACCACTTCGGCTGTCCGTTTTCGGAATCGTAACCATCGATAGTGCGCGACCCGATACGCACAACGGTCGCTTTCGAAATACTCTCTATCTTCTCAGTCCGGTCTGCTACGGCCCGCTCCCAAAGTCGTGTAACCTGCCGGGGAGAGCTCCCTCTGTCTGAAGAATGATCCCCTGAGTAAATATCAGGCCATGAAGAAACCGCCAGCAGGGGAAAGAGAAAAATCGCCATTTGCGTGGAGCATCTCTGTCTGATCCGGGATATCATCTGCACACTCCGGCAGGAGAAGAAATAAATAGAGGAAATCTGGTACCCCGAACAGGATTCGAACCTGTGACCTCATGCTCCGGAGGCATGCGCTCTATCCAACTGAGCTACCGGGGCAGGTTTCTGTTTATCGAGGGAGCCAATTAACTGCCATATGCAGTGATTAGAAACATTCAATTATTATTTATAGTGTCTAGGAGCCTGTCGGAGTAAGCCACCGGCTGCGGTCTGCGCCGGCAACCGGCCGACGGCGTTGGCTTTCGCCGGATGTCCTCAACGTAGCACAGTGGCTACGTTTCCGGGCCTCCGGCTCAGCCGCCTGGTCGGGCCGGCGCCAGAGCAAACCTCGCGTTCGCCGGTTACTCCGACAGGCTCCTAACGCGGTAGTACTTCTGACGCAGTTTCAGATTGAGCAATATTCAGCTCACTCTCCCTCTCACCACCCGTAGACAGGAATTCCTCGAATTCGTCCTTCATAATCAGATAGCGGCCGCCGACCCGCAGGCCGGGCACAATTCCGCTCTTGATATACTTCAGTACTGTCTGGCGCGACACACCCAGTATCTCTGCTACTTCGCTGACGAAATAGACCCGCCGCTCGACATCCATCGTGCGACTCCCTTTCGTGTTCTTCAACAGACTACACTCACAAATGGTCGTGAGGGTCACTGTATCGTAAAGATGAAACGTTTACAGCGCTTTTTCTAACTTGTCAATCTTATTTTGACATAAATAAACGTAGTTGAACCTCAGTGCACCATTCCGTGATTACGGTTGATATCCAGACAACTACACCTGTGTTGAAGCCTCCACAACGGCTCCCAGGGCCCCGAGTACTTCCGGGTCGAAATACCTGTTGACTTTCCCTTCCATGAACCTGACTGCAGCAACAGGATCAAGGCCTCTTCGATAGGGCCGGTCGGAAATAAGCGCATCGTAAACGTCTGCCGTGGAGAGAATTCGTACCTCGCGGCTCAAATTATCCTCTTTCAGCCGATTGGGATATCCGGAACCGTCGAGTCTCTCATGATGATTATCTATCCAGGCCCCAATTTCATTAAATACACTGCCGGCGTACCCAATTATCCTCCTTGTATAGTCTATATGTTTCTTTGCCTGTTCGTACTCGGGTCCGGTCAGCCACTTCGGCTTGTCAAGCACCTGGTTGCTCACACCGGCTTTGCCAAGGTCGTGCGCCATGCCCGCTATTCCGAGCGAAGCCGCCAGGTCTTCTGCCATTCCCAGCTCAAGAGATATCAGATAAGCAGTACGTGCAACATTCCATGAGTGGTTCTGCCTGTAGGGTGATTTGCCGTCTACAAGGCCGACCAGCATGGATAAGAAGGCAGCCAGCTGACCATATGTGACAGCCAGCTTCTCATGAGGTATCCGGCTGAGCAGCTGCTTACTCACCTGACCGCCGGTGAAAATCCCCCAGAAACGGACATTCTGGCTGATGTCCACCAGCACCTTTGCTTCAGCTGGTCCGATCTGTTTTCCGGAGAGTTTCATCGATTCCGACCGAACGAATTCCGGACTGTGTCCTCTTTCACCAGCCGATGCTATGGCAGTCTCCAGACAGTCTGCAGCCGTCATGACCCTCTGGACCAGGGGGATATCGTCACCCCTTATCCCGACCGGGTACCCGTGTCCGTCATATCGTTCGTGATGACCCTGAACGAGGGTTGCGACGGAAGGCGGCAAGGGCAGTTCCTCCAGAATGGCACTGCCATCTGTGACATGCTGGATCAGGAGTTCTGATACCTTCTCTATACTCCCTTTGCGGACGTGGATTGCCAGATCCTCAACTGCGTCGAGAGGGTGATTCACCAGCAGTTCCGACTCGAGAGAACTGGTTATTTCTGTCAGTTCGTGGGTAATCTTGAAGAGGCCGACGTCATGGAAAAGTGAAGCCAGAGTGACATCAACCACATCTTCGGCATCCAGTTTCAGACCGACGGCCAGTTCCTGAGCTATATAAGCAGTCCGCTGGGCATGTCCGAAGGCGTGCCCTTCCACAAGATCGATAGCGGCGCCATAGATAAACCCGATATCGGCCAGATTCAGTTCAGTCGCAACTTTCTGATCTGTTCCTGCCTTACTGCCTGCAGGCAATTCTCCTTCGCCTTCCTCGTAAATGAGGTTCCAGATTTTTTTCAGAAAATCACGGCTCATGGCAGTTCAAACTGATCAGCGTACCTTCTTCTTGTGACGATTGGCCCTCATCCGCTTCTTTCTTTTGTGTTTTGCGATTTTCTTTCTCTTACGCTTCTTGCCGCATGGCATTACAACTCTATCCTCCCATTGAATTTCGAACCTATATCCTTCCTTAAAGACGTGATAAGGTAGGAAGTGTCCGTGGGAGATGAAAGCCCTTTATATCAGTGGCCTCTCCCTGTCTGCCACCGCATCCTTCAGATCCCGCGAGGGTTTGAAGGTGGGAACAAACTTGGCCGGAATATCTACAGGCTCCCCCGAACGGGGATTTCGAGCCCGGCGTGCCGCCCTCTCCTTGATCTTGAACGTACCGAAGCCGCGGATCTCGACCGTCTCACCCGAAATCATTGCCGCCTTGAGGGTCTCCAGCATTCCCTCGACAACAAGTGCGGTGTCAGTCTTGGTCAAACCGGTCATTTCAGCTATAGCTTCGACGATATCGGCCTTAGTCATGCCGAATTTCTCCTTCGGTTAGCGCATAAGATAGAGCACTCGGGGCCCGTCCAGCGGACCCAGTCCAAGCTCCGTTTTAATCTCATCAACTCCCGCCCTGCCCATTATCAGATCCCATATTGTCAGCCTGCGCGGCCTGCCCGGGCGGATCAGATCGGGATCCTCCCCCAATCCGGCCATCGTTCCAACCAGAGCCCGTGCGTCGTGCATATCCCCGGTCCGGTCTGCAAATCCCCATTCTACAGCCTGCCGTCCGGTAAAGACACGCCCATCCGCGTACACTTCGAGAACTCCGTCTTCCAGATCCCGGCTCGTGCGAACGACTTCGAGGAATTGATCGTAGCTGTCATTGATTACTTCTTCAAACCACGCGCGATGGCTTTCAGTCGGTTCCTCGAAGGGATTCCCCATATCCTTGTAAGGCCCGCTGGTAATCGTTTCCCACCTCACCCCCACTTTATCCATTATCCCCGTGAAAACCGGATACTGCAGGATCACTCCGATACTGCCTGTCAAACTGCCTGGATGGGCTATGATGGTATCGGCGGCACACGCCACGTAGTATCCACCGCTGGCGGCAACGGCTCCCATATAAGCCACGACAGGTTTATTGTTTTCATGCCTGGCCCGCAGGAGTGCCCGATAGATTTCGTCGGATCCTACAATCGTGCCGCCGGGGCTGTTGATCTTGACCAGCAGACCCTTGATATCTTTCCTCGATGCGTAATCGTCGATAAGCTTGACGATGCGTTCCACGCTTTTAATCTGTCCCTCAACCTCTATCAGACCAATCGCCGGAGACCAGCGGAATTCGAAACCACCCATCAGCGAAGCCGCTCCCCTGATCGCGATCAGAAAGAGGGCAAGGAAAAAGACTGCAGCAGTACCGATCAGAAGTGTCCTGTATGTGGAATGTCTGCCTGCCATTTTGTCCTCAGGTCGGAGCTGCTCATCTGAAGATGATCAGCTTTGATTACCTCCCATGCCTGCCTGCCTGGCTGCTTCTTCTGTTACGATCAATTTTCTGCCCGGATAGATCGTGTTCCCTGTCAATCCGTTCCACTTTTTCAGATCGGTCACGCTGACTTTGTATCTCTGCGAGATATCCCAGAGGGTATCGTTGCGGCCGATTGTATACACACCATCGGCCGGCAGGTTTGCCGTGGCAACAGCCGGCCTTGCCGCAACGCGGTTCCGTCTCGGGTAGATGGTCAGGGTCTGGCCGATGTAGATAGTGTTGTTCCTCAGGTTGTTCCAGCCGCGTATCTGAATCCAGGTCACTCCATATCTGGTTGCCAGGCCGCTGATGGTTTCACCTCTGCGAATCCTTACACGGATCGGTGTTCCGCTGCCCTCCACAACCCTCTGCCTGGTCAGACTGCTGATCTCCTCTTCGGTCAGGTAACGTGATTCCTCGTATTTCGGAATCCGCAACTCGGTTCCAACCTGGAGATTCCGGTCGTTCCTGATATTGTTGTGTTCGCGGATCAGGTTCCATGCCACACCCCAGTTATCGGCGATTTCGCCGCCTGTATCTCCGCTCCGGATCAGATGTGTCGCGTAACTGACTCTCGGTTCCTCCGGTATCTGCTCCAGTTGTGTTATGAAGGCATCGGTCGTACCCCTGGGCAGACGCAGCTCCCACCCGTCGCGCGGAGTGATCCTCCAGCGAAGCTGGGGATTGAGTTCGACCAGTTTGCTTTCAGGAACATCGATCCATTTCGCTGCGTCTGCGAGTTTAAGCGGCCTTGGAATATGGACCGTCTCATAACTGTCCGAGAACTTCGTCTGGTAGGCTATATCTGTGAACCCGAACCTGGCAGGGTTCTTCGAGATCGCCAGTGCCGCCAGAAAATACGGCACGTAGTTCTTGGTCTCTCCTGGTAACCTGTTATAGATAGACCAGTAATCGAGTCCTCTGCGGTTCCTTTTTGCCCACCGCTGTGCGCTGCGGACCCGGCCCTCACCGCTGTTGTAGGCCGCCATCGCAAGCGGCCACGACTGGAATTCTTCGTAAAGAATCTTCAGATAGGCGGAGGCGGATACTGTGCTCATGGCGAAATCACGTCTCTCATCCACAAGACCCTGAGCCGCAGATGTCTCAAGACCGAATTTCCGCGCCGTATAGCTCATGAACTGCCACGGCCCCACGGCACTGGCCCTCGAATATGCCCGGGGGCTGAAGCCGCTTTCGATCATGCAGAGGTAGACCATATCCCTCGGCAGACCCTCCGAAACCAGAAGCTCTTCCACCATCGACTGGTATCGCCCCGATCGCTCGAGCCAGACCTTGAAGTTGTTCTTACCACGGCCCACATAATAGGAGAGCGAGCTGTAGATCCTCCTCCACGCCGAAGCGGGATAATCATCCAGTCCCATCTCTATGTCAATCTGACCCTCCGCCCTCATCTGAAGAAGCAGATCCCTGATCTCCTGCCAGGAACCGGGAGCGGGTTCCACCGCTTCATCCATTGCATCGTTCATGGCTTCCAGGTCGATAATCATTCCATCCTGATCGAGACCGGATTCGAAGATCATGGTATCCAGGTAAGGCAGGAGCTGGTCGTAAAGGATGTTCGACCTGTTCCAGAGACTCTCGAACTCGTCACGCAGCCGCAACAGCGCCTCGTGCCTGATCAGTTCCTCTTCGTTCTGTGGGTATTCTGTTTCCAGAAAAGTGCGGGAAGGGATGAGCAGATCTGCATCGAAAAGCACCCTCTGCGCTTCCTTGACATCGAATTCAGCCGACTGGAAATCCCCGACGTCGAAACTCGATTCGCCTTTCTCCAGCAGGAATCCGGCCTCGTCCAGGAATACCCGTGCACCAGTAACAGGCGTCTGCTCTGTGCCTCCACTCTGCTCTGCTGAATCGATCCGTTGCCGGTCCACTGCGACAGCCTCAGGTTGAACCGATCCTCCGGAGAGGCCATCAAAAGGCTCAGTGCCGGTACCCGAAATAAAGGGAAGTGACTCAACAAAAGAACAGCCCGCCAGCAGCAGGGCCGGCATGAGAAGAGACAGTCTATTCAGGCATTTCCTGGCAGATACATACAAACTCGTGTAACTCCTTGTAGCATATGGAGTTTCTGGCAATCGAATATAACCGGGTTGGGAAGGTGGTGTCAACCGGTGTCCCGATTCAGAACACTCACCCACCATCTGGTGTGATCGTAACGGGGATGATCATTGCACCGGTGTATCCCAGTTCATGGAGTTTATTCAGAAGCAGGTCAGCTTCCTCCTTCTTTCTCTTGTGGCCGACGCGAATACGGTAATATGGACTGGTAAAGACGACGAAGACCTCTTCTCCCTCCAGAAGTTCACCCAGCCGATCCTTGAAATCCTCCGCCTCGTCTGCCGACGGAGTTATCGCCACCTGAACCTGATACTCCTTTCGGGGCCCTCTCAACGGCTCTACAACGACAACCTGAGAAGTATCCGGCATGGGGGGAAGAGTGTTGAGCAGTACGACCTGCGTTGATTCCGCCATACCTGCGAGCGACAGGACCGACTCGGGATTCTCCCTGATCACCTGTTCACCGCGCCGTGCGGGCGGAGTCACGAGCAGTTCGCCGGCAAGGTCCTCCTTCTGGACCAGGGGCATCTCATCCTCCTGCACCTGCTCGGGAGGATTGGTGAAACGTGGTATTCCTCCGGCACATGCCGACACGATCAACAGGAGGATCGGCAGGGCAGCTCCTTTCCGGATTATCGACATACAAGGCCTCTCAATCGTCCTCGACTGTGACCGGCGCGGGCTCGGCTACGATCAATTCGTATAGAACCGGAAGCAGCAGTTCATGCTGCCCGATAAACACATCACCCGTTCCGCCGGAGATCGTGGGACGCGCAACAACATTTACACGCGGCCTGTAATGATCGTACATGTCAAAGTTAGCCGCATGAAAGTCCTTTGCATCATCACCGGCGTTTCTGGCCATGGCCAGTGCTTTGACAAATACTTCCGGCATGAGTACGGCTGACCCGACATTCAATACTGCGGAACCTGCATTCAGGTTCGCGACATGAGCGGTAAAAATCAGGAAATCACGGTAGGTCAGAGCACCTACCAGCGCCCCGTCCATGGCCGGGTGCTGATGTATTATCTCCGTTCCTATCGCCGAGTGAATTGTAACAGGTACACCGGCCTTCCACGACCGCCAGAGGATGCTCGACTCCTTATGAGGCAGCCCGAGCCGGTCTATATAGCGCCCCACTCCTTCACCGTATCCGAGACTATCTTCCTGAGCCTGGCGACCGGCCTCATGCAGGTGGGCACCGGTTTCCTCCCACATGCCGAAAACACCCTTCTGGAGATTCTCGGCCACATCTTCGCTGGTCTCGCCTATCAGTGCTATTTCAAAATCGTGGATCATGCCCGCACCATTGGTGGCCACACAGGTGACAATGCCCCTTTCTACCAGATCGATCACAAAGGGTGAGCAACCTACCTTGATGACATGAGCCCCCATCATCCAGATGACGGTGCGACCCGATTCACCAGCCATCCGGACCCTGCGGGAGAAATTTTTCAGCGCGCGGCCGCCCAGGATATCCGGCAGACGGTTTTCGGCCACCTCCCTTGGCTGCGCCTTCGGCAGGGGGATGAAGTCATCCACCGACACCCTGTTCTGCCTCTCTGACAGGGGTCTCGTATTGAGCCTGGAGAGATCGAATATCGGAAATTCGCTCATGGAGTGGCCAGAGGAGTGGAGGTGGAGCCTTTCCACCTGGTTCGTAAGGGAGACTGGGCGATGATACCCTCTGCAACTTCAAATACTTCCTCGGGTGAGATTCCGGCCAGGCAATTGCAGGCCGGGCAATTCTCCCACTCACACTCAAGCCTGCCGCACTCCTCTTCAGAGCAGGAGAAGACCTTGTGTCCCGGTCCGAAGGGTCCCCACCGGACGGGACTGCTGTTGCCTGCAGGAGGATAGATGCCGATCACCTTCGTCCCGACCGCCGCCGCCAGGTGCAGGGTTCCCGTACTGTTTCCCACCATCGAATCACATTCCTTGAGAACCCATGCCAGCTGGCCCAGTGTAGTGTGTCCTGTCAGATCCACGACTCCGTCAACAGCGGCTAACGGGGAGGCCAGTTCGGCATCCTCGCTCATCCCGGTTATTATCACCTGGTAATCCTTCTGCCGGAGCAGTCGGACAAGGGAGACGAAGTTTTCCAACGGCCAGGGAAGGGTTGAATAGCGGTCCTCGGAATCCACCCTGCTGGCCGGATGTATGGCCACAAGAGGTTTATCCTCGCGGACTCCCCGCTCTTTCAGGAGTGCAAGGGCCGGTGCCTGATCGGCGGGCGGTGGAGGCAGGTAATTCTCAGGATTGCCTGGCATTGTACCGGTCAGCAGGCTCAGCATCTCCAGGCTGTACTCGATTTCGTGTTTCTCATTCTTCCTGCGCCTGCCGTACCAGCGTACGTTGAAGAGTAATCCATATGCACGGAAAACCGGCCCCACCCTCATCGGGATGCGCGCGCGGAATGCAGCCATTGCGTTGCGCAGATTCGGTTGAAGCAGTATGAGGGCATCGTATCTGTGACTCTTCAGAAGAAGAGTGAGCTCGGCTGAAGACCCGCCGGTGTCGGCCACAACATCGTCCAGATCGGGGTGGGCTTCCAGCAGCTGTGCATACGCACTGTCGCAGATCAGGTCGACCTGGATAGCTCTATCATACTGTTTGGCGGCAGTTGCCACGGCAAGAGTCAGCACCGTCTCCCTCAGCGTGTCGCTGCTCAGCAGACCCAGCCGCTCCAGAGGCTTTTCTCCGACCATCACAGGCTTGCCTCGCTTCCATTCTGTATTCCGTAGCCTGCAGATGCGACATGTGTCCGTCTTTTCGCTGCAAAGGCGATCAGGGAGTCAAAGCTCCTGCTCAATTCTTTCTGCATCTCCTTGAGGACTTTCCGGTAAACTGCCTGTGAGCGCCCTATCGGATCTTCGATTTTACGATAGCCTGCTGATCCGCGTCCCGACAATTCCGCTTTGAGGCCCTTCAGAATGAAGGTGCGATCCCGGGAACCGGGATCGATAAGCCCGACCCTGTTTCGATGCTGTTCGCTCATCACAATGATGATATCCGCCTCGCGAGCCATCTGAGGGGTAAGCTGCCGCGGCTTGTGGACCGATATATCGATCCCTTCATTCCAGGCTGTCATCTGAGCTTCTTCAGTTGACGATCCCCAGTTCACTGCAGCTACTCCAGCCGAGGCAACGTCCACCTGATCTTCGAGACCCTTCTCCCGCAGCAGAGTCCTTAAGACACCCTCCGCCATCGGGCTCCTGCATGCATTGCCTGTACAGACGAGGAGCACCAGCGGAATTGCCTTTCCCCCTTCTACCTCCACTCCTGTCAGTCTGGCAATGCTGTTCTTCGTAACTGCCCCCTCTCTCACCACCTTCAACGGCAGGGAACGCCCATCCACGATCGAGCTGGGTGAACTGAGGGGCAGAACCCCTCCATCGATTATCAGTTCCAGCCGACCTTTGAATGTCGATGCGATTCCCGCAGGATCGACCAGGGGGGGATGTCCTGCAAGATTGGCACTCGTTGAGATTATCGGTTTTCCCAGCATGGCGGGCAGGCGCAGGGCTGCCTCGTAACTCGATACCCGGGCGGCGACCAGTCCCTCCTCCCCCACAATGGCAGATGGCAGACCATCCCTTGCCGGTGTCATGAGAGTCACCGGCCCGGGCCAGCATGTCCGGGCCACTATCTGAGCCGGTTCAGGTATACCGTCGGAGATTGTATCCAGTGCGTCGACGCTTTCGATAAGCACCAGAAAGGATCCACCGAACCGTCTCTCCTTGATCTCATCCAGATGAGCAATAGCATCCGGGTTCAAAGCGTCGGTGCCCAGGCCGTACTGGGTCTCGGTGGGATATGCAATCACCAGTCCCGACCGAAGAGCTGCTTCGGCTTCCCTCAACCCGAGGTCATCGGGTCTTACTTTCCTAACTACGCTGCTGTTCACGGAATTTTGCCCATGATTCTGCAATCGCATTGTCCTGAAGCGAGAGTATGCAGACCGCCAGATATGCGGCGTTGCGTGAGTTGTTCACACCGACACAGGCCACCGGTACGCCGGGGGGCATCTGTGCAATAGACAGCAGGCTGTCCAGCCCGTCGAGCGCGGCATCGAGGGGAACGCCGATTACCGGCAGGTCTGTATGCGCCGCGACGGCACCGGGAAGAGCCGCCGAAAGTCCTGCACCACATATAAACACCTTTACGCCGCGCTCCGGCGCCCCGTTGACGAATTCCACCATCTTCCCGGGTGTCCTGTGAGCCGATATGACCTCCAGGTCATATTCGATCCCGAACTCGTCCAGAACAGCAGCCGCCTTCTCCATGGTCGGCAGATCGGACCTGCTCCCCATCATGATCGCAACTCTGGGCATTCCTTTCCTTTCAGCTTTCAGACTCACGTGCCAGTGCACGCCAGCCGATGTCCCTTCTGTAGTAGACACCCTCGAAATCGATCTCGGCACAACCACTGTATGCAAGATCAACCGCAGAGGCAATAGTATCGCTCATGGCAGTGACGCCCAGAACGCGTCCGCCGGCAGTGATGACCTGTCCATCACACCCGGCGGTGCCGGCGTGGAAAACTACCAGATCCTCCCTGCCTGACAGATTCTCCAGGCCGTTTATCTGAAAGCCCTTTTTATATGAACCGGGATAACCACCTGAGGCCATCACCACGCAAACGGCAGCACCCCGGTCAACCGAGAGTGCATCGGGTGAGAGTTCACCATTGGCTGCATCGAGCAGGGCCACGGCCAGATCGCCCTTCACGAGAGGCAATACTACCTGCGATTCCGGGTCTCCAAAGCGGCAGTTGAATTCGATCACGTATGGATCTCCCAACTCATCAATCATCAGGCCGGCATAGATCACCCCGCGATAGTCGATGCCTTCGGCGGTAAAAATATCGAGCAGAGGCTTCATGACCCGAGAGTTGGTTTTTTCCATCACTTCCGGTGTGACGACCGGTGCGGGAGCATAAGCACCCATCCCGCCCGTATTGAGTCCGGTGTCCCCTTCGCCGACCGCTTTGTGATCCTGGCTCGAGACGAGGCTTACCAGATTGATGCCATCGGTAATCGCCAGGATCGATGCCTCTTCACCCTTCAGCATCTCCTCGATTACAACCATATCACCGGCATCTCCGAACTGTCTTTCATCCATGATCTCACGGATGCTTCTGACCGCCTCCTGCCTGTCGGCGCACACGATCGATCCTTTCCCCGCGGCCAGACCCGAGGCCTTCACGACAATTCCCCCTTCACCCTCCTCCAGCCAGGCTATCGCCCGGGCGGAATCTGTGAATGTACGGTAAGCCGATGTCGGGATTCCTGCACGATCCATCAGATCTTTTGCCCACGCCTTCGATCCCTCCAGCCGTGCTCCTTCAGCACCGGGACCGAAGCAGGCGATCCCCGCATCACGGATACGATCCGAGAGCCCCAGGGTCAGGGGCAGTTCGGGGCCGACTACGACGAGGTCTACCTCTTCCTCAATAGCCAGGGAGGTGATGCCGTCCAGATCATCAACAGCAACATTTCTGAGTGCGGCATCCGGGGCCATGCCCACGTTGCCGGGAGCTGCGATTATGGAAGAGACAGAAGGACATCGAGCCAGGCTCCAGACGAGCGTATGCTCACGGCCGCCGGAGCCGACAACCAGAACTTTCATGCAGGCACCATCTTGTTGAGAGGGATCGTTAAGGTCACCCTGTTCTACTTGCCAAAGCCTATCCCCAAACGAACGATCGGTCCAGTACTCGATACCTGGTTGAATGCAGGAGGCACGCCAGACACTGACAATGCATTGCCGTTATACTGAGCATATCCGGCTTCGAGCATGAGACTGAGCGGCAGTGCATCGAGGCTGATAATGAATCCGAGGTAGGCCTGGAATCCGATATCACCATTGGCCTCCAGGGTGTAACCGGCCGACACAGATTGAGGCAGGACATCCCAGAACGTAAAGTTCAGTCCGCCTGCGAAATACAGACCGAACCTCTCTCTTGCCCCCAGATTGATATATACAGAAGTGTATTGCAGATCGAAGGTTTCATTCCCGTCAGGACTCTCCCACTGAACCTTATCCATTGCCATGAAGCCGGGGCTGATAGTTAGCCCGAATATGTCGAATCCCACTTCGACTGACTTTATTCTTCGCCAGTCGAGTGATTGCGAATCGAAACCTCGGGACCAATTCCCCTGAGACTGACCGGCGAACACAGCGATATAAGGATTGAAGATCTGAGCTTTCGCCGGCGCAGGAATCGATAAGGCAATGAAAAGAAGTGCGGCAGCGAGCGATGCTTTCACTTTATAACTGTTAAAATGACCTCTGAGTATCATGCATTCCTCGATGATTGTCGGGCCCTGTCGGGTGGCCCTTTTGGAAATAACGGATAACAATCGAGTTATTCCATTTCTTTAAAGCTATCCCATTGTCACATCGACCGCAACGAACCCTTCAAAACGGCTGCGATCATAAGGTAAACGGTTGAAACGGAGTAGTTGTGCACACTTGAAGAAGAATGGCGGCCCTAGGAGGACTCGAACCCCCGACTCGCGGTTTAGGAAACCGCTGCTCTATCCACCTGAGCTATAGGGCCACGTAGGTTTTATGCGGGTTTGCGAGGCACTGTGGTCCTCGCGATTTCCCATTACACGTCTATTACACATTCGAATCCAGCCCCAGAGCAGCGGTCTCCGTTACACGTTGAGATCCCGTGCCGAACTGAATCCGGTCCATAGCATCCACTAAGGACTCATCAGTAAGATGTGCATAACGTTAGGTAGTGGTCAACTCCTTGTGTCCAAGAATCTTGGCCATCTTGGTCAGTGGCACTTTTGCCTGACCAAACAGGAAGCACATGTGTGCCTCTTATGCCGATATCAGCATAATGCCTCAGGTCATGAAAGCTCCAATCTGCTAAAATTGAATGAGCAGATGGGCTCGTGCAAACGGCAGCAGCGTGGACATACAAGTTCATAGTCATTGTATTGACCAAGCACATTCTTTCCAGTAGGCTCTCCAGGTTCAACAGGTGCGGGCACACTATCAAGGATTCTCTTATTGCTGATATGAATCATTGTGTCCTGCCGCTTTCCCTGTAAAACACCTCTGAAACCATAACATAGCATGGAGTAAATCCCATGGAAAATATCGCAAGTATAGTTGCTGTTCTGGGAGTGTGGTTTGCCCTCATGGCCGTCCTGGCTCTTTGTGTTGAGGCTGTGATTGCAGGATTGAAACTTCCATTAACTGGTCTACGGGGAACAGCTTCCCCGGATGATGTACTTAATGAGGTCAGTGTTTGGCTTCCAAAGGATGAAACAGATGCACATCAAGCCAGGATTAAAGCACTCAATAGTGCCCTCGAGGCTATTAAGGCAACGGTATTACCTGCCACTACATCACAAGAAGATTTTCCATCTGAGGTTAATAAAGCCGTAGGTAAATATGTCAAAAGTGAAGCAAATAGAAGAGCCTACATTCGACTATTAGCTGTTGTATTTGGAATTGGATTCGCCTTCCTGTTCCGAATTGACACTGTTCAAATTTTATCTCCCCTAATTGATTTCAAATCAACATTCAGCATCTGGAAAGAAGCATTAACATCAGAATCAACCTTTGTAGTGGGTGTGATTCTGAGTGGAGTTGCTGCCAGTGCTGGGTCGAGTTTCTGGCACGATAAATCCGCCCAGTTGCGGCTGTTGAAAACTGCCAGTGAGGAGATAAAAAAAGTAACTAAGTAGCTTTAGCCTATGGACCGTGAGTCAAACAAACTCGGTATACTTACAGGAATAATGGACTCGGTTTATTACTCACCGGTTATGCCCTGCGATCCTGATTCAACTGCTTCCAGGATTGCTCTGATATTCTCTGCCGGAGTATCAAGGGCGATGTCGGCACCAGATGTAGAGAGTATGAAGCGAGGATCATCCTGCCTGTCTTCAAGGATCTTCTTGCATTGGCTCTTTATCTCTTCAGGTGTGAATTTCCCAATGTTCGGACCATCAAGACCACCCAGCATTGTCAACTCATCCCCTATTATCTCGCGAGCAACGGAGAAACTGTCACGATGGTCAATGACGAATCCCAATACATTCGGCAGGTCAATTAAAAGTTCCAGAGCAGAGAGGAATTTGGCGCCTGTATGGTGAATAACAACCGGGCCATTGATTTGCGGCAAAACTTCATTAAATACCGGAAGAGAAATTGTCTCTGCAATCTCAAGGCTGACCACTGATGGATTGAGAAAGACAACGGGCAGAGCTATAAAATCGGCCCCGCGAGCAAACTGGGCATTTGCCCAGTTGATGAAGAAAGTTCGTGTTATCTCAAGAAGACTTTCAGTTCCTGCGTGATTGAACAGAATTGTCTGCAGCCATCCTTCCAGCCCCATTATCATCATAGGAAGATCAACCGGACTCATGGCTATTCCTGCAACCATGGTCTCCTTGCCATGTTCCGAAACGAGAAGATCGAGTGCTTCAAGCATATACTGGAGTCCAGGGCAGGAATCGATATCAGGCACAGTTAGATCTGCAATTTCGTCTGAAGAAGATATTGCGGGTTGCCGGAGATTCGGAGGCTGGGATTCAAAATGTTCACACCGTGAACCAAAAGCCTCTCCTTCATATGGCAGTACGAAAGGCATGAAGACGATATCCGCCCTGAGTAATTTGATGTTCTCGGCCGAAGTATACATCATGGCCGATGCGCCTATGATTTTGGCTCCGACTTCGACCGCTTTATTGACGAACTCTACAGGTGGTACGTCGTTGCCCAGATCGTGAACCTCCCACCTTGTTGCTTTCAGGAACATGACAACCATACGGCGGCCGAGAGCGTGGAAGTCAGCCTCGATATTCCCCAGAACGACCGGTCCCAGCAGCAGATCTGGTTTCGAATCAGCAGCTCGATCGCTCGCTATCTGTTCGAGTATATCCCCGGCGATTTTTGCAGCAATGTAACTTTGAGCAAGTGAAATATCCTCCCTCATCCACCGTTCACCTACTTCTTTGAGCACCGGATCGAGGATTTCATCCATAAGCCGGTCATACCCATTGATTCCTGCCCACTCCTTCATCCGTTCGACTGCTGTCGACCTGTCTCCGGCATCTATTTTCTGGATCAGTTCTTCAATTAGTTCCATCGTGGAACCTCATGAAAAGGACAGATTTGAGGTGCCTTTTCAACCGCGGGATAATAGAAGATGATAACTTACATAACTTCGTTATTCCAAATCCGTTGTCATCAACGGACCGGAAAAAGATGGTACCGGAAAAGAGTCAGGAATTCATCAGTTCCTCTCATATATGCATGATTCCCTTTTACATGCATAATCCGGCCCGGACATTGAACCTCTCCTGATCGCATATGAGCACTTCTTCACTCTACCGAGAGAAGGGAGTGTCGTGGCCATGGAATATTAATAAAAAGACTTTAGAGTCTGATTTGCAGATTGAGCCATCTGCTGTTATGTTCAGAGTAACTTTTACACTGAAAGGCAAACTGGAGATGAGTGAGGAAAGACAACCTACAGTTGATGAACTGCTGGCCAAAGCATACCAGCCGGCCAAAGACGCCATGCGACTCCACCCCTTTTACCGGGGCAAGATCGAGGTCGTCCCGAAGTGCCAGATCCGCGACTTCAATGACTTCGCTATCTGGTATACCCCGGGAGTGGCCGAGCCGTGCAAGGACATTGCAGAGAATCCCGACAAGGTATTCGAGCACACGAACAAGGCCAACATGATCGCCGTGGTGAGCGATGGCTCGCGGGTACTGGGTCTGGGCAACATCGGGGCCGAGGCCGCCATCCCGGTCATGGAGGGCAAGGGGATCCTCTTCAAGTACCTGGGCGGTGTTGACGCTTTCCCCATCTGCTTGAATACGCAGGACAAGGAAGAGATCATCCAGATCGTCAAGGCCATTCAGCCCTGTTTCGGCGGTATCAACCTCGAAGACATCGAGAAGCCGAAGTGTTTCGAGATCCTGGACACGCTGCGCGAAGAGTGCCACATTCCGGTCTGGCACGACGACCAGCAGGGCACGGCGACGGTGACCGTGGCCGGTGTCATCAACGCACTCAAGGTTGTGGGCAAGGATAGAGAGAAGGTCAAGACCGTCCTCTACGGCGCCGGTGCCTCCAACGCACGGATCGCCCGGATGCTTATCACATGGGGCCTCAACGCCGACCAGATGCTCCTCTACGACTCGAAGGGCCCCCTCCACATGGGTCGGACCGAGTTCCAGGAGACCGAGCCGGAGAAGTGGTATCTCTGTCAGAACACGAACGCCGAGAACATAGATGTCCCCTTCGAGGAAGGGATCGAAAACGCTGACATGCTGATAGCCCTTTCCCGCTCCGGCCCCGACATCATCGACAAGTCGGCCGTGGCCAAGATGGCCAAGGACTCGATCGTCTTCGCCTGTGCCAACCCGATACCCGAGATCTGGCCGTGGGACGCGAAGGAAGCCGGTGCCCGCATCATGGCAACCGGTCGTTCCGACTTCGACAACCAGGTCAACAACTCTCTCGGGTTCCCGGGCATCTTCCGCGGCACCCTCGATGTGGCCGCCTCAACGATCACCGACGAGATGTGCATCGCGGCCGCCGATGAACTGGCCAGATGCGCCGAGGACAAGGGGATTCACGAGGGTTACATCATTCCGACGATGGATGACTGGGAAGTCTTCCCGCGTGAAGCTGTGGCCGTAGGTCAGAAGGCCATCGAACAGGGCCTTGCCCGTATAGAACTCACACCCGAGCAGGCCTATGAGACTGCCGAACGGATCATCAAGCGGGCACGTGAGGAGACTATCTGGCGGATGAAGGAAGGATTCATCCCCACAGCCCCGGAGGATGCGAAGCTGACAACCGGGGGTTGATTACCGTATAACAATTCGGGCTGATTTCCGATTGCAGTGATCGACATAGGTAGACCCTCACGGGTTTTCCCTGTCACACCACCGTGCGTACGGGTCCGTACACGGCGGTTCGGTTGGTTACTCGAACAGCGTGTCCTTCAGAGAAGGTAGGCCGAGGGACCGGAAGAAGTCGTTGGGCAGGGCAAAGCTGAGAGCGGGACTCCGGCAGAGGTGCCACATACTGTGGCAGCTGCCGGCGGTCTGAGCCGCCAGATCACGGCTGACACCGCGTTTGACCAGCTCACCGAACCGGGTCCTTCCCCGCTTCCACAGCCTTACGGATAGCCGCGCCCAGCTCTTTCAGTATAAAGGGCTTCCTTATATAATCCCTGATACCCAGTTCTCCCATTTTCTCGGGTGTAACAACCTCGCTGAAACCGCTTGTGAGAATAACCGGTATATCATCTCTCAATTTCATGACCTCCTCAATTAATTCCGTGCCTGTCATGTCCGGCATGATCTGGTCGGTTATGATTAAATCAAATCGATCGGGAGATTTCTTGAACATTTCCAGAGCTTCTACACTGCTGATCATGACAGTGACGTCATAACCGAAATCCTGGAGCATTTCCCTGCCAAGATCAGCGATCGCCTCTTCGTCGTCCACAAAGAGAATCCGTTCCTGTCCTTTCAGATCGACTTCTTCTTCGGGGTCTTCGACTTCCGTTTCGATATCAACCCACGGCAAATAGACCTTGAAAGAGGTACCTTCTCCCGGTTCACTGTTAACAGTGATCTCTCCGCCGTGGCTGGCAACTATACCGTGAACCACGGACAGCCCCAGACCCGTACCTTCGCCTGTTTCACGTGTAGTGAAAAACGGCTCGAAAATCCTGTCTGCTATCTCCTTTTCCATACCACAACCAGTATCACTGACGGTCAGTCTGACATGCCGGCCTTCTTTGAGGTTCGGATGTGTCGTTATAAAATCTGCATCCACGTCAAACCGTTCCAGTTTTACTTCCAGCACTCCACTTGTATCGCGCATCGCCTGGTAAGCATTCGTACAGAGGTTCATCAACACCTGGTGCATCTGTGAAGGATCAGCGAGAATGGCACCTGCATCGGGACTGATATCCTGGCGAATCTCGATTGTCGACGGCAGAGTTGCATGAAGCAGTTTCAAGACCTCTTTGATGAGGAGCTGGAATTCAACGATAGTCTTCTCCTGTTCAACCTCCCTGCTGAAAACCAGGATCTGTTTCACCAGATCCCTTGCGCGGTTGGCAGCTTTGTTCACATTGCTGAGTTTGGCATAGGCATCACTGTCCGGTGCCAGCTGGCTCTGAACCATCCCGAGGTATCCGAATATGGGTGTGAGGATATTGTTGAAGTCATGTGCGATACCGCCTGCCAGAGTACCTATTGTCTCCAGTCTCTGCGATCTTCTCAATTGGGTTTCAAGCTGTATTTTCTCCTGCGATGTTTTCTCTCTCTCGGCAACCTCCCTTTCAAGTTTGGCCAATACCTGTTCGAGCTCTTCGGTGCGCTCTCTCACCTTCATTTCAAGTTGCTCCCGATGGTACTTCAATTCCTCTTCGGCCTGTTTCCTTTCGGTGATATCACGGATGATACCTACTGAACCGAGAAATTCCCGTGAATCCGCATCGTCCCCGCTCACATACAGTCCTGAACTGCTTACTTCCATAACTCTGGCACTATCCACCACAGTTGAAAGCTGGCCCTGGATAGTATCGATATCTCCCTTTATCTTTAACATTACTTCCAGGTTCCTGGTCCTGCGGTCATCGGTTCTTCTTTCATCGAACAGTTTGGGAGCCAGGGTATCACCTGTTTCACTGCCTCTGAGTGAAGGTAGAAGATCTGAGCGACCGGGAGGTGTTTCTTCCGGGGCTGCTATCAGCTCTCTGAAGTTCTTCCCGATTAATTCCTCAGGTGTATAACCGAGGTTCTGTATTGCATCATTCAAAAATGTGAAATTCCCATTCTTATCTATCCTGTAAACAATATCCGGGATGGTCTGGACTACAGTTCTGAACCTTTCTTCGATTGCCTTTAACTCACTCAACTTTGTTTCGAGTGTTGTGTTGGCCTGTGCCAGTTGGTCCTGTATCTCCACCAACTGACGATTATTAGTTACCGAATTGATGTATGTTGAGAGGAGGATATTGAGAATACGGTCACGATCAGGAAGAGAACCAGGCACAGGTACGGTGCAGTCGAGACAATCGATCACGATTTCACTGCTGTACGGTCTGAACAGCAGGCCGTCCGCTCCGCATTCCAGGCTCTTTACAATTTCTGAAGTTTCCAGCAGCGGCATGACAAGTATCACACGCAGATCTTTTAAACAGTTGTTCCCTTTTATTTCGCGGCAGAGTTGAAAACCGTCCATACCGGGCATTTGCAGATCACTGATGACGATATCGGGCTTGATCCTGTCCAGACAGGCAAGCGCCTCCATCCCGCTATGGGTGGCATGAACCTTATATCCAATCCCTTCAAGCAGAGATTTGAGCTTCACCGCCTGCGCAGGGCTGTCCTGGATTATCAGTACATGTTTCATTCACATATCTCCCAGGACTCCTGTATCACCCGATCGAATTTTTAAGTGTCAGACCACAACTCTGTCGTTGTCGCTCATGTCCTGATACCGGTGCTGTATCTCATACACTTTTTCCAGGTTATCCAGAAACAGATCGACTACCTGAGGGTCGAAATGGCTGCCCCTCTTGTTTTTTACTATCTCACACGCAGCTTCATTTGGCATTGCTTTTTTATAGGGACGTTTCGTCGTGACAGCGTCGAATACGTCGGCAACTGCACAGATGCGTCCCATAATGGGGATATCCTCACCTTTCAACCCGTTAGGGTACCCATTTCCATTCCACTGCTCATGATGTGAAATGGCGATCACTTCACCCGCTTTCAATAACTCCGATCTGGAATCACCGAGTATCCTGGCCCCCATGATTGTGTGCTGCTGCATGATCCCCCACTCTTCGGCATCCAGTTTACCGGGTTTAAACAGGATTTCTTCGGGGATGCCTATCTTCCCTACATCGTGCATCGGGCTGGCATGCTTCAGAGCCTCTGAATCACCGGGGGAGAGGTTCATGGCATTTCCCAGCATGGAACAGTAGTAACTGACACGGTTGATATGCGCTGCCGTGTTGGTGTCTTTGTATTCCGCAGCAACCGCCAGACGGTGGATCGTCTCCAGATAGGCTTCGTGGGTCTGGCGCTGTGCTATCGCCATTTCATCGAGCGTTTTACGAAGGGCTTCGGTCCTCTTGTCTACCAGAGCCTCCAGCTCAGCCTGGTATCGTCTCAGTTCATCCTGGTGTTCCTTGACTTTGAGAAGAGAGGCAGTCCGCACCTGCAGTTCGGTCAGGTCCACCGGCTTGGCGATAAAATCATTTGCACCGGCTTTGACGGCCCTGAGACGGTCTTCTTTCCCGGAGAGCGCCGTTACCATGATAATGGGAAGATCCTGTGTTTCGGGGTGTTCCCTGATCCTGCGGACTACTTCAAACCCGTCCATGCCCGGCATGTTCACATCCATAAGGACCAGGTCGATGTCCAGCTTCGACATTGCCAGAGCTCCTACACCATCAGAGGCGACCTCAGCACTGTGGCCCAGGGACTCAACCATCTCCTTGAAGACCGCCCTGTTCAGCTCTTCATCATCAACGATCAGGATACGATGCCGGTTTTTCTTCACCCTTGAACCTGTTTCTCAGCTCCTTCAATTCTCAATTGATCCAGAACACCGGGTATTTTATCGAACTCGGTCGATTTGTCGAAGAAATAACCGGCACCAAGTTCGAAGCATTTGGTTCTGTACTGTTCGTACGGATAGTTGGTCAACACTATGACTGTTGTCTTAGGGTTGCTCCTGCTGATGTTCCGCAAAACATCCAGACCACTGCCAAGGGGCATTTTGATGTCCAGGATGACCACCTCCGGTGCCATTTCCCTGACAACCCTGGTTCCATCCAGTGCGTTCTCCGCTTCACCGACAACGCACACCTCGTCGAGACTGGATAAGAGCTCTGTTAATCTTGTCCGGATGATTTCAGAATCGTCTATGACAACTACATCCATCACACTCTCTCTGGCTCTGGTCAGTATCAAGAATCTCTCTTCCGTCGCTGGATTTCATCTTTTCCGTGAACTCCCTCACCGGATCATACCCGGCTCATGCTGTGCGGAGTATCAGACGGATTCTGAAATTGATGTAGGATAATCGCCCACGTACTTGTAGGGCTTTGTCCTACAAGTTTACTCAATCAGGTCATTCTGAATCGCGTAGTAAGTCAGCTCTGCGTTTGTCTTCAGGTTTAATTTATCCAGGATCCTCGCTCTGTAAGTACTGATGGTTTTGGCACTCAGGGAGAGCTGTTCAGCGATTTCCTTGTTTCCGACCCCAGAGGCGATCATACGCAGAACTTCATACTCCCTGTCTGAGAGTTGTTCGTGCAGCGGCTTGTCACTATCGACCTGGATATAGGCCGCCAGCCTCTGAGCAAGATTGGCGCTGACATATTTCTGGCCGGCCAACACCTGCTGAATCGCGGATATCAGTTCGTCCGGAGCAGTATCCTTTGTAACGTACCCTGAGGCTCCTGATTTGAAACAGCGTACGGCATACTGCTCTTCCGGATGCATGCTCAGCATCAGGATATTCTGTTCCGGCTTCATCTCTTTCACCTGCTTGAGTATTTCTATTCCACTTCGGCCGGGCAGGGAAATGTCAAGAAGGACCAGATCGTATTCATTCTTGTCTACCAGGCTGATTACCTCTTCACCTGTGGAAGCCTCATCGATGCTGCTGATATCTTCTATATCACTGAGGATCTGTTTAAGTCCCTCACGTATAAGCGTGTGATCATCTGCCAGAAGAATATTGATCACCCGCTGTATCCCTCTTCGACCATCGGGATCAGCATCCTGACCGTCGTTCCCCTGCCTCTTTTAGCTTCAAAGGAGACACTCCCACCCAGCAACCGGGCTCTTTCCTTGATGCTGACAATGCCGAATGAAGTCTGCTTGCCGATTTCCTCATCTTTGATGCCCCTCCCATTATCGCTGATTTCCAGGACTAGCTGATTATCCACTAGTCGGAAAACAACCTTAACCTGAGTAGCTTTTGCGTGACGAGCGACATTGGTCATGATTTCCTGAAATACTCTGAACACGATAACCGATGTGTCTTTATCCAGTTTGGGGATCTGCTGGTCGACATCCATTTTGCATTTGATACCGGAAGCTTTATGAAATTCATCGGCATGCCATTCTATCGCTGCCACAATTCCCAGATCGTCCAGAAGTCCCGGTCTGAGCTCGGCGGAAAGTCGCTTCACTCTCTGAAGGGTTTCGTAAATCAGACCTGCTATGCCGTCTGCTTTTTCCTTAACAGCTTCCTGCTCTGGAAGCAGGTTTTTTTCAATCCACGAAATATCCATGTTCATTGCTGTCAGATTCTGTCCCAGTTCATCATGGATCGTCTGGGCAATCGAGGCACGTTCTCCTTCTCTGGCTGCCTGGATATGAGCTGACAGCATTCGCAGCTGTTCGTGAGATCGCAGAAGTTCATGTTCAATCATTTTCCTGTTGGTAATGTCCCACATATACAAGCGCTGTCCAACAACCACTCCATCCTTATCCATGTCAGCTAAATCACATTCAATAGTACGTTCTGTACCGTCCTGGCTTATACCTCTAAACTCGAATCGCGTTGTCAGTTCTGCACCTTTGATCCGATCAGAAAGAAAAGCACTTAACCCATGCCAGTCATCAGGATGGACCAGCGAGTTCAGTGATTTCGATGTAATTCCATCAACAGAATATCCAAACAGATCTGCGAATTTATCATTAAAGAATGTAATCTCGTCCTCAGGCTGGTAGATCATGATGGCAATCCCGGCCTTCTCGATAAGTTCTCGATACTTCTCTTCAGAAGTGATTAAAGCCTCTTCCATCAACTTCCGTTCAGTTATATCAACAAAAATAACTGCGAAATGGCCTTCTCTGGGGCAGAAGGCATGTGCGTTGTAATGTTTTTCCAGTTGCGCATTGAATCCTTCGAAGGTGACTGGTTCACCAGTTATCGCCACTTTGCCGTAATTCTGTATCCAGTCATCTTCGATTCCCGGGAGAACTTCCTTCACAGTCCGGCCGATAATGTCGCTGGCCTTCAGTCCGGTCAACGATTCAAAGGCAGGATTAACCTCCAGGAAGCGGTAATCGATTGGATTCCCCTCCTCATCCAGGATTATTTCATGCAATGCAAATCCGTTGAGCATTTCAGTGAAGAGAGTTCTGAATTTCGCTTCGCTTTCTCTGACAGCATCCTGGGCCTTTTTACTCTCCGATGAATCCCGGGCAAGCACGATTATGCCGTCAACATCTCCTTCAGGAGACCTCAGAGGGTAATACGATTCTGATGTAAATACTTCACTGCCATCCTGTAGCTGATGACGAGCGTCCTCAATTCCTGTGTACTGACCATCCATCGCTCTCTTCATGAGGATATCCATTCCCTGTTCCTCCATATACGGGAATATCTCCCATGGAACCCGCTTCTGATTGACTACCTCCTCCCTGGTAACTCCACGAATGTCCTCCATAGCTCTATTCCAGTAGGTTATTTCGAAATCTTTATTGAGAACAGCCAGACCATCGGTCATCGATTCAACGATGCTGCTGTAGAGCTTTTCTCTTTCCTTCAGAGCACTTTCCATCGCCTTGCGCTCGGTTATATCCTGTGCCTGGGCAATAAGACCGATCGGGGATCCATCAATATCCATCAGGACAGTACAGTCGGTTTCAGCCGGGAAAATTGTTCCATCTTCACGGAGCATCGAATACTCAACCAGTCCAAGGTTTTTCACCGTTTCGATAGTCCGTTTTATCCTAGAAGCAAGATGTTCATGTTCTTCCGGCGGAAAAAATTCCGCAACATTGCGTCCTATCTGCTCCTGTATATCACCTTTTGTGGCATGCAGTTCAATAAACCTCTGGTTGCACATACGAATGTTGCCTTCCAGATCGGTGTATACCGTTGAGGAAGGAGACAACTCGAACAGCGTTCTGAATTTCTCTTCGCTCTTCTTCAACTCCCCCTCTGCTTTCAACCGTTCAGTTATATCCCGCCCTGTTGCTGCAATGAAATATTCCCCTTCATTTTCGCCTGGGATCATACTGCCGCTAAACTCGAATGGTATCTTCCTGCCATCCTTTGTAATGAGCTCCATTGTGAATATATAATCTTCTCCTGCCAGTATTTTTTCTGCAGCGGCTATTGCCTTTTGAAGATCACGTGGAGTGCAATATGAATCCGGGACTTTGAGTTCAGCGATTTCTTCATCAGAATAGCCGCTGATGTGATTAAAAGCCTGGTTCCATTTGACAGCTTTTCCAGAAGCTGGATTAAAAATAAAAAATGTATCTTTTTGTACATTGAGAACCAGATCAGTGAATCCTACACTGGCTGACAGAGCCCTCCTGGTATTGTGCAATTCTGTTATATCATTGAAGGTAGTGAATACCTGGTATGGCTTTTCCTCGCCTTCTCTGAACTGTGGTGTAGCATTTATCAGAATCCACCTGTGTTCTTCTTTGCCGGGATGGAATACACCCATAACAACATCCCGGACTGGTTTTCCTGAACTCAACGCGATCATCGACGGGTGAGTTTCGCCTGGAAAATCACTGCCATCTTCGTGAATCGCTTTCCAGCGGGAGTCGACAGAAGTCCTGCCCTGCATCTGGTCGATGGCGAGTCCCAGGATGTCCTCAGCAGCAGGATTTGCAGATATTATCGATCCTTCAGAATCCTGGTATACAACACCCTGCAGCATCGTTTCGAATAGAGTCCGATACTTTTTCTCATTTGTTTTTAATGCATCAACAGCTTTATGCCGGTCGGTCACATTAATTAAAGAGAGCACCAATCCAGATACTGTGCCGTCTTTTGCCTTCGTTGGCACGAGGCTCCAATCCCAAAAGGTGATTCCACGTTCGGGATTGTTTGCATATTCAAATGGCTTGGCATGAACCATGAAGGGTTCACCAGTGTTTACGACATTGGTGAAGATTTCCTCGTTTTCGGCATTCGGGTACAGGTCGAAGTGATTCTTGCCGTGGAAAAATCCGGGGTCCTTCTCGTCGGCATCTGCATATGCCCTGTTTACCTCGATGAAGTTGAAATCAGTGTCCAGGAAGGCAGCAAGAACGTGGGTGCTGGTCAGAATAGTTTCGAGCAACTCAACTGTTTCGTGCAGAGCATTCTCTGTACTTTTTTTCTCGGTGATATCAATCACATACTCGATCATATGAGTAACATTATTGTCATCGTCAAAGACGGGATGCGCATGTACTTCTACCTCTCCCGGTTGGCCATCTTCATTAAAATGGGTGTGTTCCGTTACCACGGGTTGATGAGTTTCAACGACCTTACGGAGTGGACATATGTGGTCTTCACCCTCACACGGTTTATCGCCCCTGTGGAACAGTGAATAACAGGTTACACCCTTCATTTCAGGTTTGAATCTTGTTGCAGTATTGGCCATTTGAATCGTGTAATCGGAGACATCAATCACATAGATGGGATGATTAAGCGATTCGATCACTTTGTAGAGAAATGAATCCTTCGTAATCCCCGGTTCTTGCGATCCCAGTTCTTCGATCTTCTGTTCGAGTTTCGAGATCTCCTGCAGAAGTTCTGCTTTATTGCTTTTTTTAACAGCCATCTTTGATCACACTCCTGTATCAAGATCCATATAAATCCTTGTTTCTATAATTACTGTGATTTTACATCAGGTACGGGCTTATGACAATTGGCCGAAAAATCGCAGTGTGAAGATGTAATCGCATGGTTGCATTGAGTAGCAAATGATATGAAAATCTGTATCGGTATTGCGAAATAGACTGTCGTCACTTACTTGCTTTATTGCGATGAAACATCCACTTATGGGAGCACCAGGAAATGAAACAGGCCCGCTCTAAAAAGAAGAGCAGAGTCAGCATCGACCGAAGACAGCAGGAATCATCCGGATTCGTTTATGAAGGATCTTTGAACGCTATCTTTGTCTTCTCTCTTGACGGGAAACTTCTTGATGCAAATCGGGCCGCGGCTGATTTCTACGGTTATTCAACGAAGGAGCTGACTGGACAGAAGCTCGATAATCTTTTCCATCGCGACTACAGACATACACTCCCAACAATTCTGGACAGGTTGACGAGCGGCGAATCAATCAGGCTCGATTCTCTCCACAGCAGAAAAGATGGAACACACGTCGATGTTGAAGTCGAAATCTCACCAGTGGCGTTTCGGGATGAGCCGTGCGGCCTGATGATTGTCAGGGATATAAGCGAAAGGAAACAGGTTGAGAAAACATTAAGAGAGAACGAGCAGAGATTCAGGCAGCTGCTGGACAGCATGAGCAGCGGAGTGGCGATTTATGAACCGGTCGATGATGGTAATGATTTTGTCTTCATAGATTTCAACAAGGCCGCGGAACATATCGAAGGTGTCCGCAAGGAGAACCTTGAGGGAAAAAGTGTACAGGTAGTGTTTCCTGGTGTGCACGATCTGGGATTATTCGAAGTTTTCCGGCGTGTTTATGAAACAGGCAACCCGGAGCACCATCCGGCCTCCCTGTATCAGGATGAGAGAAAAAGTGGATGGCGGGAAAATTATGTCTTCAAGCTTCCGACGGGTGAGATTGTTGCTGTATATGATGATGTAACTGAGTTGATGAAAGCAAGGCGGGAACTGGAGGATTCCGAGAGAAAATACCGCGACCTGTATGACAACGCCCCTGACATGTTCGTGTCAATCGACGCTGAAACGGCAAATATCCGCGAGTGCAATGATAGACTGCTGAAAGCTCTCGGTTATCAAAGAGATGAGGTTATAGGGCAACCCGTTTTCATCCTTTATCACCCTGACTGTCATGAACAAGCTCAAAAATACTTCGATGCCTTTGTGGAAACAGGCGAAGTACACGATGCTGAGCTTCAACTGAAACGTAAAGATGGCAGCAGGATAGATGTTCTGCTGAACGTATCAGCCCATCGAGATAAAGATGGCAAAGTTATATACAGCAGGTCGGTGCTCAGAGACATAACCGAAAGAAGGCGTGCACAGGAGGACCTGCGGCAATACGAGAAGATCGCCTCTGCTACCAAGGACCTTATGGCGCTGGTTGACAGCAATTACATCTATCAGGCCGCCAATCAGGCTTATCTGACTGCATATGCAGTCGATCGGGAAGAACTGACCGGCAAGGCATATAAAGACCTGGTCGGCGAGGATGTATTCCAGAACAGGATTAAAAACAGATTTGAACGCTGCCTGTCCGGTGAAGATGTCAGGGTTGAAACGTGGATCGATTACCCCGGAAGCGGCCGTCGATACATGGAGGTTGCCTACAATCCATTCTACGAACCCGATAGATCAATAACCGGAGTCGTTATCTCGGCCCGCGACCTGACCGAATGGAAAGAAGCGCAGGACGAGAAAGCAAATCTTGAGGAACGTCTGCAGCAGGCCCAGAAACTGGAGAGCCTGGGAGTTCTGGCCGGTGGTGTAGCACACGAATTCAATAATCTTCTTACAACAATTCTCGGCAATGCCGATATGGCACGTTCGCTGACTCCGTCTGCATCCCCTGTTTCCTCAAATATAGATCGGATCTGCCAGGCATCACAGAGAGCCGCCGACCTGGTGAGCCAGATGCTGGCATACGCAGGCAAGGGAGCATTCCTGGTAAGAGAACTGGATCTCTCGGAAACCATCCGGGGAATGGTTGAAATCCTCGAATCAATGATCCCTGAGGGCACGGAATTGAAACTCAACCTGACAGCCGACCTTCCTCCCCTGAAGGCCGATCAGGCCCAGATTCGTCAGGTGGTGAAAAACCTTGTAGCCAACTCGGCTGAATCTCTTGGGAGTAAGGGGAATATCATTTCGGTATCGACCGGCAGTTTAACCATCGATTCTGAGAATGCTTCTGAATACACAACGTATACAGCATCAGAACTGGTTGAAGGGGAATATATATTTGTTGAAGTAGCTGACTATGGGGAGGGCATGGAAGAAGATACTATCCTGAGGATCTATGAACCATTCTTCTCAACCAGGTTTGCCGGCAGAGGTCTTGGACTGCCCGCCGTACTGGGAATAGTCCGCGGTCACAACGGGAACATAATCATCAACAGCGAACCGGGAGTCGGAACTAAAGTAAAGGTGCTTTTACCGGTTGAATCGAGTTAGAGTTTCTGGATATCGGGGTTTCTACTGTTTCCCAATTGACGACTGTGTAATAACCTTTATTTACTAATACTTAATAGAATGTTCTCAAGTAATACTTTAGCTTCCTCCAGCTCAGAGAACTCAACCACTCCAACTACAAAATTGGAACAGGATTTCGCGATTATTCTGCCATAATACTCTGTATCTGCAATCAGGTTTGAGGGGTCCCCCGCTCCACCCTGTTCTGAGTATTGTCCCTGGCGAATCAGGCTTTCTCTGAACTGGTTGAGGGCCTGCAGCGCCTGTTCTTCACTCTCCTTGAGAACTATGAATGCCCTGCACTGACCCGAAGGCAGATTGTAGCCGGCCTCCATTGCATGTTCGAATGCGGCCTGCGCCAGCAGTCCCCTGGCGAGATACTTGAGAGTATTGGGAACCTGGCCCTCCGCAGGAAGCAGTGCGAGTTCCACAGGTGGCGCTGCTGCTTCAATCCTGGATGCAAGCTGCTCGGCCTGTTTTTTTATGGCTGATGTAACAACTTCTTCCATCGATCCAGCACTCACTTGAACGAAGAACCTGCCCTTGTAGAACATTATGTTCAGCTCGGAGACAATGGCCTCTTCTCCGATCTTTTCAAATGTCAATTCAGGTCGGCGATGGCTGCTGTAGATACCAAACGCATTAAGGGAACTGCCCATGTCGTAGATGTCGATAGTGAAAGACGCGTACTGATCTTCAACACGTGAATGGGAGGCTGATACCATCTCGACGAAATTGTAATCGTTGTAGTGTTCAGCTTCTCCATCGATGTACTCGAACAGCGTCTCCGGATAATATATTTCCGGTTCCAGATCCCACTGCCAGCCAGCGGCACCTTCCGGACGAGGAATCAGAGACATGACATCCTGTCCGGGCTGGCTGACTGCCGGGTTCAACAGACAACAAATCGCCAGAACCTGAAGCAACATTACCTGCCTGTCGGATTCGAGCCGGCATCCAGGTTGTTGTAGTTCAGCAGAGTATTGAATACCAGGAAGTACGATCCGAGTGTCTGGCCTCTCCACATCGGGTTCATGCTGAACATCACGATATGCCCGTCACCCAGGGGTGCATCCACGACCGCTGCGGTTCCGGCAAGCTCTTCACCGCCGGCCAGGCCGCCACTGATCAGCAGATCATCCGCATTCTGGCTGAACCTGACGACCGTCCTGGTTCTGGCGGTTGAACCACTGAACTGTCCGCGACCTCCCGGTCCGCCGGCAGCCTGTTCGCCCTCTTCCTGCTGCAGGCGATACTCCTCAATGCTTCTCTGGCCCATGTCACGTGGTCGACCCTGTACCCTGTCAGGGTCGTTCAGACTGCCTCGACCTGAAGGCCTTCCACCTGCACTACCGCCCCTGAAACGACCTCTCCCAAATCCGCTGGTTCCCCCACCGAAGACCGGCGAAGAGTTGAAGTAGACTCCCAGGTCGGTGTCGTAACCGTAGACAATAGGACTGCGGCTGTCGCTGATTGTCGCACGGAAAACGCCTCCCCGGGCCCAGAGACTGGAAGTTTCACGTATCGAAACACCCCGGGCCAGTCCAAAGTGGATGGGCAGAGCAGAGCTGCTCGTCAGTGTTATGAAAACGCCTCCCTGCTGTACGAAATCGCGCAGGTGCAGGATGCCCTCCAGTTCCAGACCGCCCCTGATGTCGTCGGTCTCGGCCTGGGCACCGATGTTGGGAGTCAGTTCGCTCTTCATCCACGGGATCGGATCCCCGGTCATGGCCACTCCGTTGATCGTGCTCATCACGTTGCTTGAAGAGGGACCGAATATGATCACATCGTAAAGATCTCGGAGATTCGAAATATCCCGCACATCATGGACCGAGATGTAATCGTAGGGTATCCCCTCGTTGTCCAGAGCTACCCGCACCCACCCTTCGGTCTGAGTAGACTGCCAGGTATGCATCAGGGCGATCTTCGGTCTGGCAATTTCGTGTGTGGCCACCTCGGGAAGTTCGGAGGTTCCAAATGCAGTGAAACCGTATTCTGCTCCGGCATCCCGGAGACGGTCTTCCAGGTCCGCGGGATTGTCCATGACCTTCAGGATGAATGTTCCTGCGCTGAACTCCTGTTCATCAATTGAGAACTCCTCTTCGGCAGCCTCTATCTTCAGATCGGAAGCTTCGAAACAGAAAGTCGCCAGTGGATTGTCGGCAGTATGGTTGATCAGGTAGGCTACCGGTCTCCGTCTCGACAGGCTGGCCACTCCCCCATCAGCTGATATCATCCCTGAGACCAGCTGCATTCTGGTATCGAGTACTTCAACATCCTCCACCCGTACCGTCTCCACGTTGAATAGCGGTCCGAGCGTCCAGCCGACATCGTCGTACGGCCTGGGATCGTTGATGTTGAAGTACTGAAGATCCAGGAGCATATCCGCCAGGCGTGAATAGGGTTGATCCATCCGGATTATGTAGCTGTCGGCCGGGTACTCTTCGCTGCCGACCGTGAAATCGCGGGTCGCCTGGTTTATCTCAACACCCTGCGTCACAAATAGGTTGAGCAGATCGGCCTGGAGTCCCGGGCGGGGATCATCTGCCGGGAAGATGTAGGCTGCCGGCCCCTCGTTGAGTGCCTTGGCTACCGAGCGCTTTCCCTTCAGATAGAAGTTCTCGAGGAAGCGGGTTCGGTTCATCGCGACATAGTGAATCGCGATCAACATTCCGCTCTGCATCAGGTTAGTGTTGTTCCGCATCGACCACATGACCTTCGACACGGGCGGGTTCGGCTTGTACCAGGAACGGCTGTCGTTTGTGGTAATCATCCGCGTGCTGGCGTTGCCGCCACCCTGGGTCTCGTAGAACCGGCCGATGGCATTGTGACCGTTGGCAGCATAGAACAAGTAGTTGGGGGTCCAGCCGTCATAGAAACCGTAGGTCCATACACCTGGTACGCCCAGCCTGGTCATCTCGCTCACCTCTGTGAAGGCAAGGTCGTACCATTCATCAATCAGAATTGGATCGACCCACGCATTGTAAGGCCCTGTACCGGTCGAAACATACAGGTGTGAAGCCGATTCATGCAGGTCGTGATGCACGGTGGCGTGGTATTCCAGATAGGTTCCGGCAACTGCCCGTGAAAGGTTGAGAGAGAGCCCGATGTTGTCACGGTTGTTGTCGTGTGCAACATATTTGCCCCAGTAGATCGGCCTTGAGACCACACTGGCATCGGGGTCCTTCCGGGGAGCCATGTGGAGATCGACCTGTTTGTCCCGACCGTCTACCTCAACAACCGGTGTAGTCATGAAGATCAGGTTTTCCCTGATCTCCCTGATAAAGGGAGATTCATCCACCGCCAGCCTGTAGACCAGCTCCATCAGCATCTCGGGAGAACCGGTCTCTCCTGAATGCAGGGCTCCGGTTGCCCAGTAGATGGGTTTCGCCTCGCTTATCACCTGGTCAGCTTCTTCATCGGAGATCTTTCGAGGATCCGCCAGACGGGCCGTCAGTTCTTTGTAATGATCGAGGTTCCGGATTGTCTCCTCGTCGGATACAACCACCAGGATCATCTCTCTGCCCTCTTCACTCTCCCCGATCGTGAAAACCTTTACTCTGGGTGAGGCATCGGCCACAGCGCGCATGTACCGGTGAACTTCGTAGGAGTAGCTGACCACATCGGGAGCCCCGGCGATATGACCCAGCACTTCTTCCACTGTAGGTACCGTATCGGAAGCAGGCAGATAATCCACATAGGGGGTCAGAAAGAAGGGTTCGGTCGTATATTCCAGGATCTTCGCCGTGTACCCCTCATCGATTGCCTGTGTTTGAGCTGAAATGTACGGCGCGGTTTGCAGCAGAACGAACAGACCTGCGATCAGGCAGCGGGCTGTTGTCCCGACATGAACCGTACGTGTTGAATTACCGATGGATAAATTTTTCATGCGGACCTCTCCTGCCATTCTCAATGAGACTCAACCATATACGTAATCTGTTCAGATTACTCCAAGTCAACTGCCTTTGAAAAGAAAGTTGGTAATGTGCAGATATTTACTTTATGGAGAGAAGACCCGGTATTCTGGTTTCCGTCCGGAAACGGCGCCAGTGCCCGGACGGGAACCAGTCTAGGAATCCGTATCGTGGGAGGATTCAGCTGAAATATCGGTGATGTCTATGGCGAAATCGGGGCAGAGCAACTCGCAGATCCGGCAGCCGGTGCATGCATCGGGATTGGTGACAACGGCATAGATCCCTTCCATTTCAAGAACCCGTGGCTTGCATACTTCCACGCAAAGTTCACATCCCTTGCACCATTCACTCCGGATAGTGACTTCATGTGCTGCTGTTTTTGCTGTTCTCGACTCCGGCATTTCTATTCTCTCGTCCCGTCTTTCTGGCACAGTATATTTAGTACTCCGAACAATAGATAGTCAAAAAGGAACTCATATATCATCGAGAGGACGGCGGAGAGGATTGACCTGGACTTCCAGACTTTCACTTTTGCCCAGCACCCACTCCAGAGCCTGGATAATCCCGATCGTTCCTGCGATACCGGTGAAATCGAGCGCGGCCAACCTGCCGCTGCTCAGGTTCATCGTGGTATCTTCCATCGCCTTCCTGGCGATATCAAGTTGTTCGTTGATCTCTTCTTTGCTTCTCATTTTACCTGTCCCTCGAGATGTTTCCGTCTCGACAGCTTATCTTATTGGCTGTTCATAGATTACGACACATACCACCGTATACTCACCTGCACCGCCTCCTGCACCCCACCCTGTCGTTTCAATTTCAGTAATAACCGGATGTGGAGATGTGTTTCTGAGCCAGTTGTTCAACTCCTTTTCGAGTCCAACGACGTTCGAGTTGGCAAAAACTTTCACTTTCTGTGCCCTGGTCATGGATTCTCCTCCATACTCACTTCAACAGATCTGCGGGGCAACCGGCAGCTGCCCGGCTCTCAACGGTTGTGGGGCAGTATAGGCTCTATCCAGAGAATGGAACAACGACTATAAAAAGCCCGTCCGCTCATAACTGTATAAGCAGACGGGCAATCCATCGATCGAAAAACAGATCCTCGGACTTGAAACTCTGCTTACCTGTCGATCACATAGTTTACCAGTTTCTTACGGTAATCGAATGTGAGACGTGCTGATCCTCCTAATCGGTTTCTATCGTTGGGTTCATATTCCCACAGCACTCTGTCACCCAGAGCGGTTGTCTCGAGGACCTGCCACGAATCGGGGTCTCCCCATGTATCCCTTACCTGTTCCTGAGTAAAGCCGATTTCAATTTCACCTCTCATGATCTTGCCGACCATGACGATGTCCTTGTATTTCTCCAGCAGTTCGTCTTCACGCTGCTGCCTGTCCGTGTTATCTGCAACGCCGGTATCCTGGCTAACCACCATCAGGTTCGGATCGGTGTGGACGAGGTAGTACGAATGGGCATAGAAACCCTCGACCGTCTTGTACCAGTGCTTGTTGTACATCTGGTCGGTGTAGACTTCTACCGGCATACCTACCAGAACAATCTTCTGTGTCTTGCCGAGCGGATCGGGATTATCGTAGAGCCTCAAGATCTGCACAGGGCCCCGGCCTACGACGAACATCTGCTTCGTTTCAGGATCTTGATCTGCAGACTCGGCCATAGCACCCCGGGGCATAACCAGACTTCCGGCTACCACCACCAGGGCAGCGGCACAGAAACTCGCTAAGATAATTCGGGACTTCATCAGACGATTCTCCTCGTGGGATCGGACACTATTCACTGGCACCTGTTTGAGACTATCGGTGCATAGACGATTAGAACATTACTTCCAACCCTCAAAATTAGCCGGAGGGCTCGGCACTGTCATCCATTATCTATGACGACCTGCAATTCTGATCGTTTACCGGTGGCTTGTTCAACTCCGATTTCTACCAGCGGTTCTGATGCAAACGTCTAAACTTATTGAACTGATCGGGCACTCTACATGCGAATCCGGAATCCGCTTTCACCGGTCACAGGTTTTTCAGAAACAGAAACTGTATCAACCCGTGAAGAGATCGGCCCACTTTCAACCTCTTCCAGAAATGCTTCAACCTTGAATTCGGGCCCCTCAACCTCCAGTTCCACACGACCATCAGGAAGGTTCCTTACCCATCCTGACAACTTCATCTGGTTCCCTACACGTTCCACAAACCAGCGGAAACCAACCCCCTGTACCATCCCCGAGACATATGCCTGAACCCGCAGCAGATCGTTATTCCAATCTATTCGCTGATCATTATTCTGATCTGTCATCGATACTCTGCCTTCAGATCCTTATTCGATATCCCCTGCTCTCACAATCAGAAACCACTGATCCATTAATCGGAAGCTGCGTATTAAGGTAGTGTGCTCCAATGTCCTGAGTCATAAATAAGTTGCATAACAGAGGACACCGCTGTGCTGCTCCGGCCAGGCTCCCCGGGCAAGGAGGTGCAACGCCGCAGGTGTTGATGCAGATGCAGATGAACGGGCCGGTACCTGAACGGAAACCAGAATCATGAGCTTTCTCGACAAGATCCGAAACCTGGCAGGCAGCAGACGCCATCGCGGTCTCAACAGCATCGGCGACAGAGAGATCCGCAATATCGTCGAAGAGAGCCTGGAAGAGACAGAGGTGACAAGTGAGCTGGTGGAAAAGGCCACCGATGCTCACGAAAGAGCCCGTGACCTGATGCGCCAGGGACTTTTCGAAGAGGCACTCGCCCGGTTCCGTGAATCGATTCAGGCCTGGGAAGAACAGGCAGAGGTGTGCAGGGAGAAGGGTTTCAAGAACCTGTGGAGGGGCAAGCCTCAGCAGGTAGGCAGTGAGATGGAAGACCTGCGCATCACCCACCTTGACGTTCTCGACACCGACAGTTTCCAGTTTCTCGACCGTCGTGCCCTCCTCAGGAAAAACCAGCTCGCACAGGTACTGAGATTGGCGAGTATAGACAAAGGTACGTCAGAGAAGGAAATCCACGAGGAATTCCCGCGGGAGCAGAGGGATGAGATCCGTGCAATCATCTTCCACGCTGAACGGAGAGGCTGGCTTCGGCGGGAAAAGATCGCCGGCCACTACTATCTGCAGATAACAGACTCAGCCCCCGAAATCACCGGGACAGACTGAACGAGCTGTTGTGCGGTATTATCCTCAAAAGGTAATTGCTACAGCGACTGCAAAGAGGCGGAGCAGGTTCTGTTCCTGCCGCCTTCCTTTGCCGTATAGAGTGCAGAGTCAGCAGCTGAAACCAGGTGCTCTGCATCTGTCATGGATGCATCCATCGACGCAACACCAATAGACACAGTGATCTTAACAGTTTCTCCTGTTGGCGCCTCTTCCGGGAAGATGGGAGTCAAAACATCTACACCGGTCACTTCAAAAAGGAGTCCTTCAACTCTCTCCCTCACACGTTCTGCCGTAATCATGCCACCCTCGTCGGAGGTGGATGGCAGAATGCAGAGAAACTCCTCTCCCCCGTAACGGCCCAGAACGTCAGCGCGACGGAGTCCATCCCTCAATACTATCGTAATTTCCTTCAGAACTGTATCGCCTGCCAGATGCCCGTAGGTGTCGTTGATTCTCTTGAAATGGTCGAGATCCACCATTGCAACACTCAGCGGGAATCCAAACTGCTTCGACTTCTGGAATTCCTCCTTCAACAGATGGATGATCGCCCGCCGGTTGAACATGCCTGTCAGTTCATCCTTATTGGCCAGCTCCTCCAGTTCGTCGAGACGCAGGATATTGTGGATCGTCTGGTAGGCAAAGCGGACCACCATCAGCATGAACACGGCTGAAAGGAAAAATACCTCGGCAGTAACCAGGTCTTTATTGAATGGGCGTCCGGTAACCAGGAAGAAGAAATAAACCCCATAACCTACGGCGAAGAATGCCATCAGGTTGCGCAGTGAGGACCACTGGCCTCGCTCTGGAAGGATCCCGATCAGATTCTGGGTCCTTCCCATGGCGGCAAGAACCACCAGGAAACTCACACCTATGAGAACAGCTGAAATAACTATTGAGATCTGTTCAACCAATTTATTATGTGCCCGGCTATCAGGAAATCCGACTATGAACGGTTCCGCACAGGAAACAGCTCGGCTTACCGATTAATGATATTAAGCACCCCCGACGGGCATTTTTTCAGGGCAGATATTCCAATTGTTTTGCGGGTCGAATGAGGTATTTCAGAAAATAATGTCCGATATTCCATTTTTATGGGTATTAGAGCTGACAGTCCATTATATTCACTGTACGTTCCGTAGTTAGTTAACCCGGTTAAATAATAACACGGTTAACTAAACAACCCTTGGCTGTATGCCGGGTTTGCCTGATTCGGAGTCAAGAGGATAAGGATGGATTACACGCGGTTTCTCCGGAACAGCCACATCTTCGCGTTCGCCGTACGCGACGTCCTCGAACGGAAATTTCTGAAGGACACCTCTCCCCATCCCCTTACTCTCTCACAATTCCACCTTCTGAAGCTGATGTCCATCAATGGCCGGCACCAGGTAGGTGAAATAGCAGATTTCCTGGGTATCAGTCCGGCAGCTGCATCAAAGACAATCGACAAGCTCGAGGGTCTGGGGCTCGTTGTGCGCAAACCATTCGAAGGGGACCGCAGAGCAACCCTGCTGTCTGTAAGCCCCAAGGGGCGCCGGCTGGTAACTGCCTACGAAGATCTCAAAGCTGCACGTCTCTATCCGATTCTTGACAGATTCAAGCAGCAGGAGATAGAGGAGCTGACACGACTCCTCGAGAAACTCTCGGTAGAAGTGTTCAAACTCGAGGAGAAGCACATACGGGAAGCTGGTAACGGTTACTGCCTGCGATGCGCTGCCTACCTCGAAAGTGATTGCCCTGTCGGCGGACTGCGCGGCGGTTGCCCTTATGAGAAAGACCGCGACAGCAGTGTCGGCAGGAAAGCTCTTAAAGAAGCATGATCAGCAATACCAAGACAGAAGTTACAGGATTACCTCATCCAGGAAGAGTCAGATGAAATACTGGCGAAAGCCTCTGGACCTGGAGCAGGTCACGGTCCCTCACGGTGAAGTGCTCATCATCGCAGACCGCTGCAAGGGCTGTGGATTCTGTGTCGAGTACTGCCCGAAGGGCGTGCTTGTACTGTCCGAGGAGTTCAACATCAAAGGCTATCATCCGCCGAAAGTGATCAAGGAGGGTGAGTGCGTTAACTGCAATCTCTGCGAGATGATCTGCCCCGATTTCGCAATCTTCAGCGTTTCTGAAGGTACTGATGTCGAGGCGGCGATTTCGGAGAAAACCGGCGGCGGAGAGGGTTCTTCCTCCGAGTCGCCGGCCGGGTAGCAGAGAAGGAGGACATCAATTGAAAACTGACCCTGCAGGCGTGCTGACGGGTGCGCACTATCTCGACGGCGACTTCGCTGCCGGTGAGGGCGCCATGGCAGCCGGCTGTCGATTCGTTGCGGGTTATCCAATCACTCCCTCCACCGAGGTAGTGGAACGGATCGCCCGCCGGTTCCCCATGATGGGCGGCACCTTTATCCAGATGGAGGATGAGCTGGCCAGCATGGCCGCTGTCGTGGGAGCTTCATGGACCGGCTCGAAATCAATGACCGTAACCAGTGGTCCCGGCTTCAGCCTGATGATGGAAAATCTGGGCCTGGCAGTCATGATGGAGACTCCCTGCGTTGTGGTAAACGTGCAGCGCGGCGGACCCTCCACAGGGCTGCCTACCATGACCGGACAGGCCGATATCATGCAGGCTCGCTGGGGTTCCCACGGAGACTACGAGCTTATCGCAATGAGTCCGAAGTCGCCTCAGGAATCGTTCGACCTGATGATCGACGCCTTCAATCTCTCCGAGACCTACCGTGTTCCGGTCCTCGTCATGATGGATGAATGCGTGGGCCATATGACCGAGAAGGTCATCATCCCTCCGGCCGAAGAGATCGACGTCGTACCCCGGGTATTGACGGAGAAAAAGCCTGATGAATACTGGCCCTACGAACTGAACGGCAGTCTCATCCCCGAGTTCGCACGAGCCGGGGATGGATACAAATTCCACACAACAGGCCTGACCCACGACTATCGCGGCTATCCCGACATGTCGGCGGATTGCCAGTGGGAATGTGTCAGCAGGCTTGTAGACAAGATCAAGAAGAACGCCGATGACATCATCAGATTCGAGGAAGAAGAGACAGATGGAGCCGACGTCATCGTCGTCTCGTTCGGTATCACGGCCAGGGTTGCACGGCTGGCGATCGAGATGGCCAGGGAGAAAGGGTTGAAGGTCGGTGTGATGCGATTGATCGTCATCTGGCCCTTCCCCGAGAAACGGATCGCAGAGCTTGCTGCAAAAGTGAAGGCCTTCGTTGTACCCGAGATCAATCTCGGTCAGCTGGTACTGGAGGTAGAGCGCTGTTCAGCCGGCAATGCTGCCGCTATAAGCGTTCCGCATCCCGGAGGTGGCGTTCACGATCCACAGGTAATCTTAGACGCGATCATGGGGGCTGCAAAATGAGCACAAAAGCAGCAGAAGAGACAACCAGGAAAGAAGTGCGGCCCGAAGAGCACCCTGTCGCTCCGTTCATCCGCATGGACCGGATGCCCCATATCTGGTGCCCCACCTGCGGAATCGGTACGGTCGTAAAGTGCTACGCTACAGCTCTGGAGAATCTTGGAATCGATCTGGATAAAGTCGCGATCGTCTCCGGTATCGGATGCACCGGTAGAGTGGCAGGCTACATGAAACTCGACGCTTTCCATTCCACCCACGGCAGGGCTATCCCCTTTGCCACCGGATTGAAGCTGGGACGGCCCGAGCTGAACGTGACCGTCTTTTCGGGGGATGGAGACCTCTCTGGAATCGGCGGCAACCACTTCATCCATGCCGCCCGCCGTCAGATGGACCTGCTGGTCATTATGGTCAACAACTTCATCTATGCCATGACCGGGGGCCAGAACGCTCCCACCACACCGTTGGAGGCGAACACATCCACCATGCCTTTCGGCAATTTCGAGCCGCCTTTCAACATCCCTCACCTGGCAGCCAGTTGTGGGGCGAGCTACGTGGCCAGGTGGACCTCCCTTCACATCCGCCGGATGACCCAGACCTTCGAAGAGGCACTCCAGCGCAAGGGATTCAGGCTCATCGAGGTAATTGCCCCCTGCTCCACCCTGTATGCTCGACGCAACAAGCTGGGGACGGGACTTCACCTGATGCAGTTCTACCACGACAACGCCGAGATCCGTCACGGCGCGGACACTCGCGACGTCGACATCGGATATCAAACGAAGATCATCTGCGGAAAATTCGTGGACGATGAAGAGAAGACGACCTTCATCGAAAACCAGCATGCCCATTACGAGAAGGTCCTCGGTGAAAGATACGTCCCGATGCCTCCGGAAGGAGGATGGCTCCATGACTAGAACAGAGATTTGCATCACAGGCTTCGGCGGTCAGGGAGTGGTGCTGTGCGGCCACATTATCGGACATGCCTACTCGATAAATGCCGGCTACGAGGCGACAATGGTCCAGAGCTTCGGCCCCGAAGCAAGGGGTTCAGCCTGCAGCACGACTCTGGTCCTGTCCGAAACAGAGGTGCTCTACCCGTACCTCCAGGGCCTCGACATCATGGTGGCCATGTCCTCGGACGGTTACGAGAAATTCAAGGACGACCTCAACGATGACGGTATTCTGATATACGAAAAAGATCTCGTGAAACCCTCCACACCCAAAAAAGGCCAGACTGCCTGCGGGATTCCTTCTACCCGTATCGCCGAAGAGATCGGAAGAGTCATCGTCCAGAACATCGTGATGCTCGGCTTTTTCGCGGCTGCGACGACCTTCATCACGAAGGATGAATGGGAAAACGCCGTGAAGGACTCGGTCCCTGCCGGGACGGAAGAGCTGAACCTCAGAGCTTTCCACACCGGGTGGGATTACTTCGACGAGAATTACGGGGAGGGGAAAACGGCTAAAGAGGAAGTGAAGGCAGAGAAAGCCGCGGAAGAAGAGGCAGAAACTGCAGCTGCCGAAAAAGTGGCGGAAGTAGCTGCCGCTGACACAGATTAAGACAACGCAACCAGGAATGCTTCTTTAGAGGAGCTGAGGATGGCAAGTAACGCAGGACCGGAAGCAAAGGTAAGAGGCAGGCGAGCGGTTGTTATCGGTGGCGGTATTGCCGGTATGCAGGCTGCCCTCGACCTCGCCAATGCCCGAATACCGGTCACACTGGTGGAACAGTCGCCGTCGCTGGGTGGCCGGATGGCCCAGCTCGACAAGACATTCCCCACCATGGACTGCTCTATCTGAATACTTGGCCCCAGGGCCATGGATACCGGTCGGCATCCTCTGATAGATGTGGTCACCAACGCCGAAGTGATCGGCTGTGAAGGCGAGCCGGGTAACTTCCGGGTCACCGTGCGCAGGAATCCGCGCTACGTGACGGAGGATATCTGCGTCGCCTGCGGTTTGTGTGTTGAGACCTGCCCTCAGGTGGGCGGTAACGAATTCGATATGGGCCTGAAGGCCCGCAAGGCGATTTACAGAACATTCCCGCAGTCCGTGCCTGCCGCTTACGTAATCGATCCTGAATCGTGCCTCAACTTCTTTCCCCATCTGGATGAGAAGCAGTTGTGGAAGCTCGAGAAGATCAAAGCCGCCAAACAGCGCAGAGAACCCGAGATGACCCTCCCCCACCTCCCCTGTGGTCACTGCATGACTTCCTGCGATGTCGGAGCCATCGATTTCGACATGAAAGCAGAAGAGTTCGAGGTGGAAGCGGGCGCGATCCTGGTTGCAGTCGGATTCCGTGAATTCGATGCCCGCAAACTGGGTCAGTACGGTTATGGACGTTACCCGAACGTAGTGACGAGTCTTGAGCTGGAACGGATGCTGAACGCTTCGGGGGTTACAGGTGGACATGTGGTCCGGCCTGCCGATATGAAGACACCGAAACGGATCGTCTTCATACAGTGCGTGGGGGCTCGCGGCGAAGGGGGCCGCCCCTACTGCAGCCGTTTCTGCTGCATGAACGCCGTAAAGGATTCGATGCTGATCCGCCAGCACGACCCGGAGGTCGAGGATATAACGATCCTTTACACCGACCTGCGTGCATTCGGTAAGGGATTTGACGACTTTGTCAAGCGATCGGTCGAGGAGCAGAGCGCCACATACATACGCGGCCGGCCCGCAAAGATTGAACCGAGGCCGGAAGACAACACACTGCTGGTATACGTAGAAGACACTCTGGAGCACGAGCAGAAGCAGATACCCGCCGACCTGGTGGTGCTCTCTGTCGCAGCAGCTCCCAACGACGGCGCCATCGAACTGGCCAGGACCCTGCAGATCGAAACCAATGAATACGGTTTCATCGCTCCCCGTGATCCGGCCATTTCAGCAGTGGAAACGGCCCGTGACGGCATCTACGTCTGTGGAAGCGCCGTAGGACCGCAGGTCATTCCCGACTGTGTCGCCCAGGCCTCCGCATCGGCAGCACGGGCTGGACTCTTCCTTGCAGGCTCCAGGAAGGAAGACGACGAAGAGAAGCCGGAACCGATGGATCTTTCCGGTACACCCAGGATCGGTGTCATGGTGTGCAGCTGCGGTGCCAATATCGGCGGAGTTCTGGACGTCGAAGAACTGGCAGAGTACGCCGGTACCCTGGCCAATGTCGAGGCAACCTGCACTTCTCTCTTCTCCTGTGCCGAGACCGGACAGGCACAGCTGGTCGAACTGATAGAGGAGCACAACCTGAACCGGGTGGTTGTGGCATCGTGCACTCCCCGGACCCACGAACCGGTCTTCCGCGAGACGTGCGCCAGGATAGGGTTCAATCCCTACCTGCTCGACATGGTGAACATCCGCGACCAGTGTTCGTGGGTACACGCCGATCAGCCTGAGCTGGCGCAGGAAAAGGCCCGTGACCTCATCAGGATGAGTGTGGCAAGAACCCGCAACCTCGAACCGCTCCACGAGGGCGAAGTCCCCATGACCCACAGCGCTCTGGTCATCGGAGGAGGCATCGCGGGCATCCAGGCCGCTACCGACCTGGCCGAGCAGGGATTTCCCGTCACCCTCGTTGAGAAAGAGAACGGCCTGGGCGGGAGGCTGAGGGCACCCAACCTGAAATACCTCTATCCGAATATGCGTGAAGCCGGGGAGGTGCTGGCGGCCAAGATCGAGCGTCTTGAAAAGAGCGGTGCCCGGATCCTGCTCAATTCAGAAGTGGAGGACATAGCCGGATTCGTGGGCAATTTCGATATAACGCTCAAGGGTGAAACCGAAGAGGAGATGGAAGCAGGCGTGATAGTGCTCGCTTTCGGAGCCGAGCTGTACGACCCGAAGGGTGAATTCGGTTACGGCAAGGCACCCAACGTGATCACCAGCGAGGAACTGGAACGCAACTTCTTCGAAAATGACGATGGAGTACTCATCAGCGGCAAGAAACCGAAGAGCGCCTCATTTATCCTCTGTGTCGGATCCAGGGAGCCGGAAGGATTCACTGGATGCTCCCGTTACTGCTGTCCGACCGCGATCAAGCAGGCTCTCCATCTCAACTCTCTGGGTATCGATACCACGATCCTCTACAGAGACATCAGAACCATCTCGGCAGGAGCCGAGGAGATGTACCGGGAGGCCAGGGGCAAAGGTGTACTCTTCGTACGCATACCCCCGGGCGAGAAACCGGAGATCATCGGCGGCAGGGAAGTCGAAGGTGTCCGCTGCTACGATGAGCTGCTGGGACAGCAGCTCGAAATCGAATCGGACCTGGTGATCCTGAGTGTAGGCATGCGTCCGCAGGAGCCTGAAACCGAAAAGTACCACCTGCTGCTCAAAGCCAGCCTCGGCCTGGACGGTTTCTTCCTCGAAAGACACCCCGAGCTGGCACCGGTGGAGACTGTGGTGGAGGGAGTATTCCTGTCGGGAACGGTTCAGGGTCCCAAGGACATCGTCGACTCGGTGGCACAGGCCTCGGCTGCAGCGGCGAAAGCCGCCGTACTGCTCTCCTTCGACAGTGTAAGGGTGGAACCGACCGTTTCAGTGGTCGACCAGATCCGCTGCCGCGCCTGTGGTACCTGTGTTGACGTCTGCCCCTTCCAGGCCGCGGCGATCGTGGAGTTCGACCCGGGTGTTTTCGCAGCAGAGATTAACCCCTCCCTCTGCAAGGGCTGCGGAACCTGTGCCGCCTGGTGTCCCTCTACGGCGATCACAGCCAGGCATTTCACTGACAGTCAGGTCATTGCGATGATCGACACCGCCTTCGAGGAAGTGACATGACGGCCAAGAAAACAGCAGCCGGGAAGTGGAACCCGAACATCGTGGTCTTCGCCTGCAACTGGTGTTCCTACGCCGGAGCCGATACGGCAGGAGTCTCCCGGATACCGCATCAACCACATTTCAGGATCATAAGGGTGATGTGTTCTGGAAGGGTTCACACCGGTTTCGTCCTGCGGGCATTCGAGAAGGGTGCCGACGGGGTTCTGGTGTCGGGCTGTCACATCGGCGACTGTCACTATGTCTCCGGCAACGAGAGGCAGCTTGAACAGTTCGAAATCACGAAGTCGATCGTCAATCTGCTCGGGCTGGAGCCCGGCCGGGTCAGACTTGAGTGGATAAGCGCTGCAGAAGGTCCAAGGTGGGCAGCAATAATCAATGAGTTCACCGACCAGGTCCGCGATCTGGGACCGAACCCGCTCAAAGCCGAACCTGCAGCGGGATAAGATGAATACGAGGGCGATTGTGGATCTGGCGGAAGCAACGAGAAGAGCAAAAGCCTGGGCCTGTTACGATTGCGGAAAGTGCACCGCAGTCTGCCCCATCGTCAGGGCCGGAGGCACCTACAGTCCGCGCAAACACGTATTGAGCAGCAACACGGGGAACCCGAGAGAAGTCCTCGAGCTCGACACCCTCTTCGCCTGCCTCTCCTGCAGCCTGTGTGAGTATCGCTGCCCCGCAGAGGTGACCTACACAGAGCTGGTCCTTCACATGCGGGAACTGGCCTACGGCGAGGGGATCGAGCCCGACTGCCCGCACGGCGGCACCCTGCAGTCGCTTATGAGGTTGATGTCAACGGGGAGCACTCAGCAGAACCGGCTCGAATGGATAGAGGATGGCCTGGATACCGAGCCTGAAAAGGGAGAGGTGTTCTTCTGGACCGGATGTGCCGTCTATTACGACGCCCTCTTCCCCGACTACGGATTCAGCGCCCTCGACGGCATAAAAGCCGCCGTTAAAGTCTTCAACGCTCTCGGCGTCAAACCGGTCGTATCGGGGCAGGAAAGATGCTGCGGGCACGACCTGCTGTGGAACGGCGATCGCAGGAGTTTCGAAGCTCTGGCCCGACACAACATCGAGCTGGTGCGGGAGAGTGGCGCAGAGCTGCTGGTCACCTCGTGCGCTGAATGCCTGCGTACCTGGAAACTGGACTACGAGAAGTTTTTCGATGGTCCGGCGCCGAAGATCCTGCACACGACAGAATACCTCACCGAGCATCTTCAGGATCTGGATCTGAAGGAGACCGGCGGGTTGAATGTCACCTACCAGGATCCGTGCCGCCTCGGCCGTCATCTGGACATCTACGATTCCCCCCGCGAGGTAATGGAAGCCCTGCCCGGCGTGGAACTGACCGAAATGAAACATTCGAAGGCCGCGGCATCCTGCTGTGCGGGTGGAACCTGGTCCAACTGTGACATGTTCGCCAAGAAGATTCAGGTTGAACGGTTGAAAGAAGCGAAATCGACAGGAGCTGAAGTGATGGTCACGGCATGTCCGAAATGCCGGATCCACTTCAGTTGTGCGATGAAGGACCCTAATCTCAAGGGAGAAATTGAGATCGAGATGCGCGACGTTGCCGAACTGGTGGCCGACGCCATCAAATAAAAAGGAAAGCGCAGCTTTCAATAAGGAAAGGAAGCAATGGTTTCAGAAGTAGCAACAGCGGAGGAGGAGCTCCGAATCGGCGTATTCGTATGTGATTGCGGCCTCAATATTGCGGGTACCGTCGATACGAAAGCCGTGACGGAGTATGCCGGGAACCTGCCCGATGTGGTGTGTGCGATACAGAACAAGTACACATGTGCAGATCCGGGGCAGAACGAGATCAAGGACGCGATACGCCAGTACAACCTGAACAGGGTTGTGGTCGCATCCTGTACACCCAGGCAGCACGAACCGACCTTCCGTCAGTGCGTGCTGGAAGCGGGCCTCAACCCCTACCTGATGGAGATGGCTAACCTGCGCGAGCACTGTTCATGGGTCCATCCCGATAACCGGGACGCCGCGACGTTGAAGGCCAGGGATCTCGTCGCCAGTGCCGTAGCCAGGGCCAGGTTCCTTCAGGGACAGGAAGAGATGAGCGTTCCGGTCTCCACGAGAGCCCTTGTGATCGGAGGAGGCATTTCGGGGATGGAAGCGGCCCTCGAGCTGGCCGAACAGGGTCATAAGGTAACACTGGTTGAGAAACAACCGTCCATCGGTGGGATAATGGCGCAGCTGGACAAAACGTTTCCCACAATGGACTGCTCTATATGAATTCTTGGCCCTAAGGCCATAGATGCCGGTCGGCATCCGAACATAGAGCTTCTCACCTACTCCGAAATCGAGGACGTTTCCGGATACATCGGGAACTTCACCGTCAAGATCCGCAGGAAGGCAAGGTATGTGGATCCCGACGAGTGCAACACCTGCGGTGACTGTGTGGATGTATGCCCCCAGGTGATGCCCGATGAATACCAGATGGGTCTCTCTTCCAGGAAGGCGATCTACATCCCCTTCCCGCAGGCCATGCCCTGTTCCTACATCCTCAACATGGATGACTGTCTGGGCAACAATCCGATCGCCTGCGGCAAGTGCGCCGATGTATGCGAGAAAAAAGCCATCAACTACGATGACCAGGATGAGATAATCATCCGGGAGGTCGGAGCGGTCATCGTGGCAATTGGACTCGACGTATACGATCCAACAGAGATGGACGAGTATGGTTACACGCGCTTCGACAACGTCATCACTTCGATGGAATTCGAGCGCCTGATCTGTGCCGGCGGTCCCACTGCGGGCCACTTCGTGCGCCCCAGCGACCAGGAACGCCCGAAGCGGATCGGATTCATCCAGTGTGTCGGATCGCGCAACCCGGCCATCGGGCGGCCCTACTGCTCGAACATCTGCTGCATGAACACGATCAAGGACACGCTTCTGCTGGCAGATCACTACCCCGATGTAAAAAACGCCGTCTTCTACCAGGACATCAGAGCGTTCGGCAAGTCGTTCGAGGACATGTTCCAGCGATCGAAAGAGGCGGGAACCCGCTATGTCCGGGGACTGCCCGGCGACATCGAGGAAGATCCCGAGACGAAGAACCTGGTGATCACGGTTGAGAACACTACTTCGGGCAAGCTCGAGCGGCATGAGCTGGACATGGTCGTTCTCTCGGTGGGTGTCGTGCCTCCTGAAGATCTGCTGAAGATCTCCGGTCTTCTTACCCTTTCCAAGACCTCTGACGGATTCTTCATGGAGTCGCACCCCAAGCTGAAGCCTGTTGACGCTCCCACACGGGGTGTCTACTTCGCTGGTTTCTGTGAGTCCCCGAAAGACATCAAGGAATCGGTCTGCCAGGCGGGTGCGGCTGCCTCGAAAGTCGGTGCCCTGCTCAACGCCGGCCGGATCAACATCGAAGCGATCACCAGCGTGATCAATGAAGAGGCATGCACCATGTGCGGAGTCTGCGCCTCGATCTGTCCATTCTCGGCGATCCAGTGGGAGAAGGGACAGGTGGCGACCGTGATCGAAGCGGCCTGTGCAGGGTGCGGTTCGTGCGGCGCGACGTGCAACTTCGGCGCCATCACCATGCGTCACTTCACCGACGCACAACTGATGGCCCAGATCAGGGCCATTCTGGCGGATAAACCCGAGGAGAAGGTCTTCGTATTCGCCTGCAACTGGTGCTCATATGCAGGTGGCGACATGGCCGGTATCTCCAGGATCGCGTACCCGGCATCCAACCGGGTTGTCAGGACGATGTGTTCTGCGAGGGTCTCCGAGGAGATGATCCTGGAAGCTTTCCTGGTCGGTGCGCCCGTGGTCCTGGTCTCCGGATGCCACTACGCAGACTGTCACTACATAGATGCCAACAGGCAGACCGTGAAGCGGGTTCAGAAGATGTGGAACAAGCTGGAGCGGGCCGGTGTGAGGCCGGAGAGACTGCAGCTGGAATGGATCAGCGCCGCCGAGGGTCAGAAATTCGCCAAGGTAATGAGGCAGATGGAGGAACTCCGCGCCGGTGTCACGATGGAGGAGATAGAACACTCACGCGAGGTGCTGAAACCGAAGCCGAAGAAAGAGAAGAAGGAAAAGGCCGCAGAGGCAGAAACCGAAACGGTGGCAACCTGATAACCGGTCCCTAGGAGCCTGTCGGAGTAACCGGCGAACGCGAGGTTTGCTCTGGCGCCGGCCCGACCAGGCGGCTGAGCCGGAGGCCCGGAAACGTAGCCACTGTGCTACGTTGAGGACATCCGGCGAAAGCCAACGCCGTCGGCCGGTTGCCGGCGCAGACCGCAGCCGGTGGCTTACTCCGACAGGCTCCTAGATCCTGTAAAGGGAGCAGAGTCAAGCATGGCAGCAATAATAGAATACTTCAGATGCATGATGTGCGGTCACGACTGGGAGGAGGAAGTGGAAAAGAAAGTGGACGTGGAACGGACGTGCTCCAAATGCCGCTCCAACAGCATCCGCCATTTCAGGTCGAAACCTGAGCCGAAGGAGTAATCTGGATGTCTGAGGCACAGGGGAAGAAGAAGGACGTGGTTCGTGTCGACTTCGCTTTCCGCAGGGAACTGGCTGAAAAGGTGGAGGGGAATCTCTCCAGCTTCTGTTACCAGTGCGGGGCGTGCGTGGGTGACTGTCCGTCGGCGACCTATGTCGAGGATTTCAACCCGCGCAAGATAATGTTGATGGTTCTCTACGGCCTGGGTGATGAACTGATCAGCGATACATCGATACTGTGGTCGTGCACCAACTGCTACAACTGTGCCGAGCGCTGCCCCCAGGACGTAAAGCCTGTAGAGGTCATTATCTCGATGAAGAACATGCTGGCCGACCGCGGCATCTACCCGGAAGGTGCAGAGAAGATAATCGCCACCGTCATGAGCACCGGACGGACGGTCCCCGAGAGTTCCGCCGTGGATAAGCAGCGCAGGAAGTTCGGACTCCCCCCCCTCTGTCGCGTACCGGTGGAGGATCTGGAAAAACTCGTTCAACCGGTTTCAGCCGGAGGAGAAGAATAATGGAGAACCGCTACGCATTCTTCCCCGGCTGCCTCGTCCCCGCCCGCTACCCGGCGATGGAGTTCGCGATCAGGCAGACCCTGCCGAAGCTGGGCATTGAAATCGTCGACCTGGAGGGCACTTCGTGCTGTCCCGACCCGATCTATTTCAAGGCCAGGGACAAGCTCTCCTGGCTCTCGGTCGCCGCCCGCAACCTGTGCCTGGCCGAAGAGAAGGGCCTGGACATCTTCACCAACTGCTCCGGATGCACTGCAACTCTTTCCGAGAGCTACCACCTGCTGAAGGACCCCGACCTGCGCGGGCAGGTCAACGAGAGACTCAGCCGTATCGGCATGGAGTACAGGGGGACGAGCAGGGTGAGGCACATTGCCACCCTGATCCGTGACATTGTGGGATACGAGGCGATCGCGGAGACTGTTGTTCGCCCCCTTGAGGGATTGAAGGTAGGGATCCATTACGGCTGCCACCTGCTCAAACCCAGCAGGATCATGAACGTGGACGACCCGAACGACCCGACGATGCTGGAGGAACTCGTCAGGGCGGTCGGTGCCGAACCGGTGCGCCACGACAAGTGGTACCTCTGCTGCGGCAAGGCGTGCATGGATGAGAATGCTCCCGACAATATGATGCGGGATCTTCTAACCACCGTAAGGAAGGTTGAGGCTGAGATCCTCTGCCTGATATGCCCGACCTGTTTCGGGCAGTTCGACCACGGCCAGAACAGGATCGCAAAGAAATTCGAAGAGGACTTCAGCACGCCGCCCATCTACTACTTCCAACTGCTCGCCTATGCACAGGGCCTGCCTTACGAGAATCTGGGAGTGGACAGGCAGCGGTTCAAGCCGGAGTGCCTGCAGCGGTTCCAGATTACCCAGCCGGCCTTTACTGAAAAATGATTCCGGAAACCAGGTAGAGAAGTAGTGCCGCGGACCCGGCGGCGAAGGCATAGGGCAGCTGGGTGCGCACGTGATCTATATGGTCCGTGGCAGAGGCCATCGATGCGATGATTGTCGTGTCCGATATCGGAGAGCAGTGATCCCCGAAAACCCCTCCACCCAGAACGGCTGCAATAACGAGTGGCGGATGCAGGCCGATGATGGCGATCATCGGCACGGCGATCGGTATCATTATCGCAAATGTTCCCCACGAGGTCCCGGTCGAAAAAGCTATGAATCCGGAAATAAGGAAGATGACCGCAGGAACAATCCATGCGGGCAGAGAGGACTTGACCACCTGTGCTGCAAAGGGCCCGGTTCCCAGTGCATCACACACATCGCCTATCGCAAAGGCCAGGACCATCAGGGAGGCCAGGGGCACAAGTCCCCCTACCCCCTTCATGAACATGTCGACGATCTCCCTCGAGCTCATGATCTTCTGAATCCGGTAGGAGACACCCGCCACTGTCACAGCACCGATAACCGACCAGAAAACCGAGAGAGAACCCGAGCCCTCCATCATATTCCCGTTACCCGTAAGCAGAAGCACCACCGGCATCATCAGGATCATGACCGCAACGGGCAGGATCATATTGATCGGGCGCAGTGGAATGCCCGGTTTGGCTTCCAGCATGACCACTTCATCGGATATCAGAGGTTCCGCACCATCCCTGAGAAGCTTGCCCTCCTCCCTCACCCTCCTCTCCGCTTCAACCATCGGCCCGAAATCACGGCCGGTGAGAACCACGCCTAAAACCAGAGCTATCGCGAGGATCGCATAGAAATTAAAGGGGATCGACGCAACGAAAACACGGACCGGCTCAGCGACTCCCTGGGCCGCCAGCAGTCCGAAAACGAAGGCTCCCCAGGCATTCAGCGGTATGAGGATGCACTTCGGTGCAGAAGTGGAGTCGAGTATGTAGCTCAACTTCTCTCTTGAAACCTTTACATGATCGAAGATCGGCCTTGAAACCGCTCCGGAGACCAGAACACATATACTCGACTCGATGAAGATGATGAAACCGAGGAACCAGGCGAGAAGACCGGCCGACCTGCGCGTTGTTACCAGACCCTTATTCACGATCCAGTTCACAAAACCCTGCATCCCGCCCGAATACTGGGTCAGGGTAATGATCGCTCCGATCATGGCACTGAATAGAATGACCCGGGTGTTGTCGGGATCGGCGAAAACCTGGACGATCGCTTCGGCTGTCTGGATTATCCCGTCGACAGGATTCCAGCCGTGGATGATCGTCCAGCCAAGCCAGATCCCCAGAGTCAGCGATATGAAGACCTGTTTTGTTCTGATGGCCAGAATGATGGCCAGTACAGGTGGGAGTATGGATAGCCAGCCGAAAGTCTCCATTAAGTCCTTCCCGTCAGGGCGGCCATCGCTGACCGCCCGAGTCCCATGCACTCCACCTTCTGTGCCCTATCTCTATTAATAATAAACTCCGACATCCGCTATTGCCCCCTCAACAATTCCACCCCCTTTTGATAATTGGTATCAATATCCACTGCTCGTAAAAATCCACGGGCTTGCAGTCCGGAGCACCATGCAGGAACAGGTGTATATAGACAAGAACTACAGAATCAGAAAAGTTCCGGCAGTTTACAGATACTGCACGCGTTGTAACCCCGTTTTCCAGCTTCGGCGAGGGTAATCGGGATTCTGCTGTGCCTGAGATGCTGACAGCCGGCCTGGTGGTACTTCGTACCGGTACTCGTAATGTATACAATAGCACTCTCGTCATTATCGAATCTGTCAATAATTGTTGACACACCCGTGTAACCTGCGTTCTCAGCCAGGAGCGTAGCGGCCTGAATTTCAGTCTCGATACCCCAGAGTCCCGCTTCTGCCGCTCTGGCCTCTTGCTGCAGGAGAACGAATTCCTCGACATGCCGCACGTTCGGCGGCACGGTCATGATCTGAGCGTATCCCTGCCGGATGAGTTCGGCATTCACAAACAGGGAGTCGGTATATATGTAGGCCAGCAGACGGCCGTAGCGGTCCCGGGCCTCCACGTCGAGCTCTATCCGGACCTGCCTGCCCTCAACCAGTATCCGATTAAAAGCCGAGGCCGCCAGGCCGTACGGCTCGATCCCGCGCGTGGGATGTACGGTTTCCGGCGTATCCACCCCGATATAGCGGACCGTCTCTACCCGGTCTCCGATACGAACCAGGACTGTATCGCCGTCGATAACTCGATCGACGATCCCGATGATCGACGTCTGTATCAGGATAACGGCTGTAATGATAAGGAACCGGGGCATCAGTCTAACTCCCTCCC
>CAZWVF010000003.1:0-86946 GCA_964637695.1 uncultured Gemmatimonadota bacterium
AGACTGATCGTCGAGCATAATAGTTATTAACTCTGAGGCCGACTATACTTTTGGTGATTGTCCAACGGCACGGGGCCCGATCCTGCAGAATCGGATATCGGGGCAACTGTCACCGAACTCATCGCCCTTATGTGGAACCACTGGCCGCAAATGCCGGACCAGATGGATCAGATGGGCCTGACGCAGCCGGTATTCACAGAGGCAGAAATGATTGACCTTCTTGCCGTAATCTTTTGTTGAGATCATCAGGTGAGATGGATAAAGCCCGGTAATGGAGGAGATTTGTGGAAATTTATCGTTTACACTCCAAGAATCTTTTGTAGGTTTTCAACAGCCCATCAGTGAGCGTAACAGCATAAGATTTTGATCCCGCAACGAAACAGGAGTAACAATGACTACAGGGGATCCGACGGTTAATAAGAGAGGTAAAAAAGGCAGACGGGGTTTTCTCAAGGCGATCATGGGATCGGGTTTTGCAGGCCTTACTCTCTCGGTGCTCTATCCGACGTGGCGATTTATTTTTCCACCCAAGAATGTCAAGGTGTCAGAAGCAGCAGTCAGGGTTGGCGCGGTTGATGATTTCGCTCCCAATTCGGGTCGGCTTTTCCGGTTTGGCGATGAGGCCGCCCTCCTGATCCACACACCAGATGGGGAATTCCGGGCTTTTCTGGGGACCTGCCCTCATCTCGCATGTAATGTGGAATACAGACCCGATCTGACACAGATCTGGTGTGCCTGCCACGATGGTCGATTCGATCTGACAGGCAGGAATATCCAGGGACCTCCTCCGCGGCCTCTCACATCTCTGGTTGTCCAGATCCAGGATGGTGAGATACTTGTCAGCCGGCAGACCTGACGATGCAGATTATCAAACTGGTTTTCAAATGGCTTGACGAGCGTTTCCAGCTGGATGATCTCATTGAGTTCGCAAAGCACAAAACCGTACCGATGCACCACTCGATCTGGTACTATTTCGGCGGTATCACCCTCTTTCTCTTCCTGATTCAGCTGGCAACAGGCATTCTGCTGCTCATGTATTACCGTCCCACGGAGGCGGCAGCCTATGAGAGCGTCCAGTACATCATCTCGGAAGTCCCGTTCGGCTGGCTGGTGCGCAGTATCCATTCCTGGTCTGCGAATCTGCTCATCGGTGCGGCGGCGATACACATGTTCAGTGTCTTTTTCCTCAAGGCATATCGAAAGCCGCGGGAGCTGACGTGGGTTACCGGCCTGGTTCTGCTCGTGCTCTTCATGCTCTTCGGATTCACCGGGTACCTGCTGCCCTGGAACCAGCTTGCTTTCTTTGCCACCAAAGTCGGCACGGAAATGCTGAACGTGTTGCCCGTGGTGGGAGATACGATGATGCAGATGATAAGGGGCGGAGAGCACGTCACCGGTGCAACCCTCACCCGGATGTTTGGATTCCACGTTGCACTGCTTCCCGCCATGGTTGCCATTCTGGTTTCGGTTCATCTTCTGTTTATTCAGCGTCAGGGCATGAGTGCTCCGATGCACATTCGTCCTTCGAAGGAAATGCCCTTCTTCCCCAATTTTATATTACGGGATCTGATGGTGTGGATCGGGGTGCTGATTATACTCAGCACTCTCTCCCTCTTTTTCCCCTGGGAACTGGGATTGGAAGCCGACCTGATTGCTCCAGCACCCCCCGGTATCGAACCGGAGTGGTATTTCCTGTGGGTGTTCCAGATGCTCAGGATAATGCCGTCTGAGGTTTTAGGGCTGGATGGACGGCTGATAATTTTCGCCGTACTAGGTGTTCTGGGTATCGGCTGGACGCTGATTCCCTGGATTGACCGGAATGCCGCTGAAGGGCGACCGAACAAGATGATTCAGCGAGCAGGTTTTTTCCTGCTGGTCGCTGTTTCCTTCCTGACCATCTGGGCAAAGTTCTTCCATTATGCCTGAGGCGAAAGCGGAAAGACAGTAATGTTGAGAAAAAAAGAGGGCCTGACTCTTCTGATAGTCCTGTTCATGATTTCAGCCGGTGTTGTGTTCGGTTCCGCGAGCGATATTCCGGTCGCGGGCCAGAGTACGGAATCCTCTCAATCGGCCGGGGAGAGCAGCTGCATTACCTGCCATCGCGTTCTGGACGGGCCGGACGCCGGGGAAGGCCCTGTACACGATTTCAATCTCAGTACTCATGCAAAGGCAGGACTCGATTGTTCTGACTGTCACGGCGGAGATCGTACGGCACAGGCTGATCTTGAAAGCTTCGATTATTCTGACGCCAAGGGACCTGGCACAGGGTTCAGAGGAGTGCCGACCAGACCTGAGATCCCGGGATTCTGTGGCAGATGTCACAGCGATCCGGAATATATGCGCCGGTTTAATCCGCAGCAGCGTGTCGATCAGGAGAATCTCTACATGTTCAGCAACCATGGCAGGGCTCTTGCAAGGGGGAACTCAAAAGTTGCAACCTGTGTAGACTGTCATTCAACGCACCTTATTCTGAAAGCCTCCGACCCTCGCTCGACCACTGCTCCTCAGCACGTACCGGAAACCTGCCAGAAATGTCACGCGGATTCCTACACCATGGCTGGTTCGAATCTGAGGACCGATATCGTTGAGGAATACAGAGGAAGCGTGCACGGCCAGGCCCTGCTCGAACGAGGTGATCTGGGAGCCCCGGCATGCAATGATTGTCATGGCAACCACGGAGCAGCTCCGCCGGGTTTTTCTTCGATCAGCGCGGTCTGCAGTCAGTGTCATTTTTCCACTTCCAATAACTTCCAGAATTCTCTGCACGGGCCCATTTTCGAAGCGTTGGTTGAACCGCAGTGTGAGGTCTGCCACGGCAACCATGCCATCAGCCGGACATCCGATTCGATGCTCGAAGAGGATGGAGTCTGTTCAAACTGTCACTCATCAGGTGATGCCGGCTTTCGTGTTGCTGGTGCAATGCTGCACGAACTGAAAATACTTGAAGGTGAAATCACGGAAGCAGACAGCCTGCTTGAGATCGCTCACAGGAAAGGGATGGAGATCAGTGAGGGGCGCTACACTCTGCGACAGGCGGAAAACGGGCTGGTGAAGGGAAGGGCGGCGGTTCACACGTTCAGTATAGAGAATCTCCGGGAGGTGATCGCACCGGGCAAGGAATCGGCTCGTAAGGCCGGTGAAACCGGTATTGAGGCCCTCGATGCGTTCAACCGACGCAGCAGTGGCTGGAAGGTATTCCTGTTACTCTGTGTCGTCGTCCTCGCGGGTATGTGGATTCTGCTCAGGCGCATGGAAGGCCCGGGAGGTCCCTACCCGCTGAGGGAGCCCGAATAATCTCTACGCCGGCACCTTATTGCTGCGCTTCGATCGCGGTCGATTTCGCCTCCTCCCAGGGCGGCAGGATCTTGACCAGGATATAGAGGATGATAAAGGGCAGGATCAGGAAACCAATTGAGGTCAGAAGTCCTTCCGCTCCCCCGAATTCCATTTTATAAACCGTAAGCCCCCTCAGGCTCTTGGAGAAGAGCTGCCCTCCGATGACCACGTTCCACCGTGTGCTGAAGATACCGGCCTGAATGAGCAGCGCTGCAATGAAGAAACAGATGCGTCTCAATTCATCGGGCAGTTTGTATATCCGGGGAAAAACCAGCAGAAAAAGAGGAGTAATCGATCCAATGAGGATCTGGACGATTGTAAGGCTGATGAAGAGCTTGCTTACAATCAGCTCGGAGAGGATCGTTATCGACTCCTCTGATTCATAGAGACGGTGAAGGAAGTCGAGCATTTCCAGTGAGAGGTCGAGTATGAGGGCAACCAGCAGGAACATGGCCAGTTTGTTAAGGCAGGCCATATCCGGTTGTTTCCCGCGTATCAGCGTTACGATGTAATAAAGAAGGAAGACGAGTGATATCCCTGAAACTATGGCCGAGAAGAGGAACACAATCGGCATCAGAACGCTGCTCCACCACGGATTGGCCTTAACCGACCCGAAGATGAAGCCGACATATCCATGCAGAATGAAGGCCGACGGTATGCCTACCATTGTTATGAAATAGACGGCCTTCCTGTCGAAGGTCTTCGACTCATCTGAAAGGTCCGTCGAGCCCAGTGAGATCACCTTGTAGAGGATCTTCCACAAACCACGCTTCTGCTGGCCCCATCCGATAATGTCCGTCCGGTACTCGAACCATATCTCCAGCAGAAGCACTACCATCAGGTACCAGGCATACACGAAACCGAACATGGCCATGGCAGATGCCAGCTGGGGTGTGAAGAATATTTCGAACGCGCGTTCAGGGTGACTCAGGTGAGCGAGCAGGGGCAGTGGTGCAACAATGAGGAATGCAAGAGCTGTCAGAAGCGCCAGTCTGTAGGTAGGCATAACTTCCTTGACCCGGAATACTTTTGCGAGCGATGCAAGAATGAATGCTCCTGCCACCAGTCCTGTTATGTAGGGATAGACCACAATCAGCAGACCCCATTGAAGCTCCAGCTCGTTGGGGTAAATGTAACCGGATATCTGACTTATCAGTGACTGGAATTCTGTAAATATCTCTGCCATGTCTACCTCACCTCGATGTCGAGATGGGAGTAAAAAACTTTCGGTTCAGTATTGAGGTAAGGCTTCAGGGTCTGAAGCTGACTCATACGCATGAATCTCCTCAGCGGACTGATCAGTGTCCTCATCTCCCCGAATATACGTGCCTGGGTCGGGCAGATCTCGACACAGGCAGGCAGAAGTCCCTTCGTGATCCTGTGATAGCAGAATGTGCATTTATCAGCCGTTTTGCTGACCGGATTCAGGTAACGGGCTCCGTAGGGACATGCCTGAATACAGTAACGGCAACCGATACAGTAATCCCTGTCAACCAGGATGACTCCGTCGGGGGATTTGAATGTCGCACCGACAGGACAAACCTGAACACAGGGCGGGTTGTCGCATTGGTTGCACAGTTTCGGGACGAAGAAGGACCTGAGCACATCCAGTTCGTCCTCCACCGGCTTGAACCCGTTTATCCCGCCTTCCGGGCTGTCAACGGTCGCCTCGCCTTCTGAGGAGATGACGTATCGTTCAACCCAGGTGCGGAAATAGATGGGTTCTTCCGATACTACGTTCTCAGTTTTACACGCCGCCACGCAACTGCCGCAGCCGATGCACTTGTTCACCTGGATTCCCATCCCGTAGTAGTGTTCTTCCGGATTGTAACTCTGAGCGGTTGATGCAGCGAGCGCCCCAACAGGACCGCAGACGGAGAGAAGCAGAAATGAGGAGGAACTCTGGAGCATCCGGTTTACGAATTCCCTCCTGTTGCATGATTCAGACATTTATCGGCCCTCCGGGAAATGCGGATAGTGACATTGCCAGCAGAAATATCTATCTCCATGTGTTTCCAGATCGATGCGCGGGATGTTGCGTGCGGACTCTGCACCAGTGGCGTGACATTGACCGCAGAATGCATTCTCAACCGGTTTTCCAGGCAGGTTTGAGCGTGGTGCCTGCTTGTGATCTGCCGGTGTCTCATGACAGGTTTCGCAATCGAGCGAACTGTGATGGGAGACCGCTTTCATTCTGGCAATCTGAGCATGACAGGCGGAACAATGACCGGGAAACTCCGGCGGTGTAGGATCATGCGGATCGTGACAGTCAACACACGGCTGTCTTAAATTGTGTTCGATCTCAACGATCTGAGGGAAACCTGTCGGACGTGACGAGAGGTAGCTGTGACAGGGCAGGCAGCCTTTCCGTCCGACCGGAATCACCGGTTTGATGGAATCAGGTTCTTCAGTGTGTTCGTTTGCAGCCCCGTGACAGACTTCACACGATAATGTCCGGTGATACGACCTGGTCTTCGTTTCACCCTCCTCGACATGACACATCGTGCACACCTGCCAGCCTGCGTATTTGATCTCCTGGCTTGCGACTTCTCCGATCGCGTCTGCCCGGTACGTTCCGATCTCGCCGAATGATTCGGGAACGAACTGGCTTCTGATCCCGATCATCGCTGTACCCAGGACGATAAACACTATCGCCAGTCGTATGACCTGGTCGGGGAACTTCCAGATCTTCATTTATCACCTCTTGCGCCGTTGAAGATTGAGTATGTCGGGGCCGGCACAGCTTCATTCTCCACGCCGGCTCAGCAGTTGTTTGAATCTCGAATAGAAGAGAGAAATTCCCAGCGCCATCAGGCCCAGGAAGAGGAAAGCCAGAACCCTGTATATCAGGTCGAGTCTGGCCATGTCGACCAGCAGAAGATAGGCAACCGCGAATAACATCGTCCCGATCGCCATCCAGCGGTATTTCATATTCTTGAGCAGGAGAGAAACAGCCAGATATACTACCGCAGCCGCCGTCCAGGAAAGAGTCACAAATTGCGGGGGAACCGCATTGTGAAGCGCTATCAGCATGATAATGAAGGCGATAATAAGGTAGACATTCCTCATGTTCTGCGTCTGAAGAGTAAGCCGCTCGCTCTGCCAGTTCATGATGCGCGCACTCAACAGCGCTACGAAGACAAAACTGAAACTGGTAACGGGGATGGAGGGTGAACTTACGATATATCCAAGCAATATCACCAGGAATATGAGTGAGTTGGCAACCACGAGGATCTTGGAACGGAACCAGAGAGCCATCGACACGACCAGGAGGCTCTCGAGCGAGAGCCAGAAAAACGCAGAGGGCACGCCCGTGTATCCAACCAGTGCGATACTCAATGCCACGAATCCGAAGCCGGCATATACCGACGGAGCAAAGAGCTGATGTGTTCTCAGCCAGAGTATTATTGATACGGGCAGAGCAAAGCATGTAATTGCCAGGAAGATACCGGCAAAATTGTCCGTGTAATGGGCCAGAACGCCGGCCGAAATCGTTATGGCGAATCCCAGACAGTTGAACAGCACGAGAAGGATCGAATGGGGCTCAAGAGCCGTCTCTTTGGTAATGAAGAGCATCGGCCATGAAAAGATGGCGGCATATACAAAAACATAGATCAGGTTGTTCTGATGCTCCGTGACCAGACGAAATGCATTCCCTGCAACCGGATTACCGAACAGCCAGAGGAGGTGAGACAGATAAACCAGACCCAGTATTGCGATCAGCTGGCTGCGCCACCCTCTGGTTCTGGCCAGGTAAACCGAACCGGCAGCAACAGCTGAAATGGTTACAAATCCGAGAGGGGCTTTATCAACCAGCATTGCTGTGATAAGACCCAGGACAAGAGCAATGGTGACCAGAATACGGGATTCACGACTGATAGCAATGTAGAGTACGTATCCCGAGACGATCAGCAGCAGCAGGTAGGCCGGATAGACATTGCCGACGAGCGGGTTTTCCGGGACAAAGTGCAGCCCCATGGTCGTATAGAAAATGAGCAGAAGCGAACTCACGTAGTTGATTCTGTAGATGTGAGGTATGCTCTCCTTCCATATCCTTGCAAAGAAGTAAATGCCCACCGCTGCCGCATATCCCAGTATGCTTGGGAGAAGTGACATACCCAGATGGCGGGCGTATGCCATTCCGAAGACTATGCCGAACAGCAGGATAACGCTGCCGATCCACGCCATGCCGAACTCTCCGATTCGGTGTTCCAGGCCTGGCCTGGAAGGCACTGCATCGGGAATATCCGAGGCCAATGAGGGAGCGGGGGCAGTACTGATTCCTTTCTGTATTGTGGGAGCAGCTGTTTCGGCAGAGATGGATGGTGTCAGATCAAGACGGGCTTCCAGACGCGCAATTCGCGCATCCATTGTTTTCAATAACTCTCGCAGATTCCCTTCTTTCGGATCTGGATCGGGTGGGTGGGCGGACATGGCAAAATCCCATTTCTGTTGTCAATAAGTGAGAGAATTCACTTTAGCAGATTATCAACATTACCTCCGACTTTGGAAGCAAGAAATAACACCAATTCACCTGCTGAAAGGAAGAGGCAGTCGAATAACAAAAACCAGCCGATGGTATTAATACCGTACCTTGAGTAATGATCAGACCCTGGAGTAGAATGGATCTTCTTTATAATCAAGATGAATTGAACAGTGCCGTGAATCGATCGGGAGGAAAGTAATGACCAGACGTGCGATGGTAATATCACTCGCACTGGTATTCGCGTCGAGTACCGGTGCCAATGCCCAGATGACGCCGTGGTACCAGTGGACGCTGCTGCCGGCCGATATCATGGATGAGATTATCGGCGAATCTTCAGGCGAAACAGCCTGGAACACCATCATGGAGACAGGTGGTTACAACAGGGACCGCCAGGCCGAGGAGTATGAAGGCACTTTTTTCGAAACACAGTACATTTACGATCAGCTGGTACTGTATGGCCTTCCAGGTGCAGAGATCGTTCGCCTGCCCGGTGCCGGGGCGTGGGATGGGATCAAGGGTGAACTGTGGGAAGTGAGTCCGATGCGTCAGAAGCTCTCATCCTTTCAGGATATGAGAGCGATGCTCGCCAGCGGGAGCACAAACGCTGATGTGACGGCTGAATTGGTCTGGGTAGGCAGGGGAACACAGGAGGAACTCGATGGGCTGGATGTTGCCGGTAAGATAGTTGTTACGGAGGGCTCGATGGGAGGGGTGCACAACCTTGCATGCATAGAGATGGGAGCCCTGGGAGTGGTGTGCATCAGCAATTCCCGTCCAAACTTCGATCCACTTCAGATCCCCTGGAGCGGAGTAGGCAGAAGGCGCGGCGAGGGAGGTCAGGCCAAGTTCGGATTCTACATTCCACCCCGTGAAGCAGAAACACTGAAAAGGCGGCTGCTGGCCGGACAGACGATCACAGTCCATGCCGAGGTGGAGTCAACCATGCGCGAATTCGACCTGGAAGACATCATCTGCAACATTCCAGGTACCGACCCCGACGCCGGCGAGGTTATCCTCTCGGCTCATCTTTTTGAAGGGTACGTCAAGCAGGGTGCAAATGACAATATCTCGGGAAGCGCTGGTATCCTGGAGGTCGCCCGCATACTCAACACCCTGATAGAGGAGGGACGGATACCGCGCCCGAAGAGAACAATCCGGTTCCTGTGGGGTCCCGAATTTTCGGGGACCGGTCCATGGGTACAGGCCAACAAGGACCTCATGGAGAAAACGCTCTGCAACATCAACATGGACATGGTTGGTGAATCGTTGCAGCTCAACCTCGGCTTCACATGCCTGATGCGCACCTCATACGGGAATGCCCATTACATCAATGATGTGATGGAGAACTACTACCGCTATGTCGGTGAATCGAGCCGGGAGCGGATTCAGAACAGGAGCGGTTTCGACAAGATCCCGCGCAGGATAATCGCGCCTTCCGGAACCGACGATCCATTCTACTACAGTATCGAGACTCACTACGGTTCCTCCGATCACATGGTTTTCAATAACTGGGGTGTTCAGGTTCCCGGCATCATGGTCATCGTCTGGCCCGACCAGTGGTACCACACATCAGGTGACCGGGTTATAACTTCTGACCCGACACAGATGAAGAGGGTGGCGATCCTCGGTGCGGCGGGAGCCTACACGGTTGCCAGTGCTGACGATGATATGGCCATCAAAATAGCCAGTGAAACAGCGAGCAACGGGACACGGCGTCTGGGCCACCAGCTGGTAATGGGTTTTGAGAGGTTGAACGGCGTTACCACAGCGGCGGATCTGGAAGACGCTTACAGGTGGGCCCGGGCTCATATCGAAGGGACCGTTCTGGCCGAAAAGTCCACCCTTGAGAGTATCCTGGAGCTTGCAGAGGATGCGGACCGTGTTGGCAGTCATGTAAAAGCGATGCAGAAATCAGTAGATGCCATCGCTGAGGTTAACCTCAGCGCGCTCGAGTCCCACATGAACGCAGTAGCTGCAAAACTGAATACCCGGCCAGTCAGGATCCGCCTGAGCGACCTGGAGCGGAGAGCCTCCAGGATGGTGCCCAGCCAGACCTCCAGGGTGAAGGAGAACGGCTATAATGGTTACAGGCAGTTCATGAGCCAGGTGACGGAAGAGGACCAGGCGAGGTTCCCTTACGACAGAAGGAGTATCGCCAGCACGGGCGAGGTGGAGCTTCTGATCAACGGCGTCTTCAGCGTTCTGGATATCAAGAAGATGCTCGATGCCCAGTACGACAGGACCTCAGATCTGCAGGCGATCATCAACTACATCGAGATACTCAAACTGGCCGGACTGGTCGAAATGTAGGCTGATCCTCCATATCTGCCATAGGTTCATAACCGTTAAAGGGGTGGGATTTTCCCTGCCCCTTTGCTGTTGTATGATGAATCTCCTGGCCCGACAACAGTCGGCTTCGATTGGATGGAAGCGATCCGAACGCCGGTTCAACGTAAACGTCACCTTCATTCATTGCGTTGTTCCTGATGCAGAGGGATCATAATCGGAAAAGCAGAGAACAGATATTATGAACTCCAGAATCGTACAACTCTTCACCATAACAGCTCTCCTGAGCAGTGCCGCCTCGTGCGGTCTTCTGGAAAGTGAAAAGGTAGAGATATACAAAGATTACTCCGCCCAGATGGATGTGGAAGGGACCAGTGTAAGTTATACGATCGCGATTCCACGTTCTTACTCGGATGACACGCCCGCGCCCCTGGTTCTGGCCCTTCATTTTGGAGGCCAGCCCTCACGATATTACGGCGGCTATTTCATGAATATGCTGGTTAAACCGGCTTTGAGGGAATTGAAGGCGATCATCCTCGCGCCTACCATACCTGTAGGAAGCAGCTGGATAGAATCGGTAAGTGAGGATGCTGTCATGGGCCTGCTCGAGGAAATCAGAAAGGAATACAACATAGATCCCGATCGAATCCTGGTGACCGGATTCAGTCTGGGAGGAATCGGTACCTGGGAGTATGCATCGAACTACCCCGACGTGTTTTCGGCGGCAATACCGATCTCCGGAATGCCCTCAGCCGGAATCGCCGATACGATTTCGGGGATCCCGCTGTATGTGATCCACAGCAAGGCCGATCAGGTTTTTCCATGGAGGGAAGTGGAGGAAGTTGTACAACAGCTCCAGTCGCGTGGTCTCGATGTGCATTTCACAATTCTGGAAGGCATCACCCACTATGAGACCGGCAGATTCATCGGACCCCTTAAAGACGCCATTCCCTGGATCAGGGAGAAATGGTAACTAAACCGACTCGATAATCAGGGATATTCCCTGGCCCCCACCGATGCACATGGTTATCAGACCACAGCGCAGTTTCTCTCGTCGGAGTGCATAGGCACAGGTCAGTGCAAGCATCGCTCCCGTTGCTCCCAGCGGGTGTCCCAGAGCGATGGCACCTCCCATCGGGTTCACCTTTTCGGGGTCGATGCCCATCCCCTCGAAATCACGGATGCAGGCCAGGGCCTGAGGGGCAAAAGCCTCGTTCAGCTCAACGATGTCTATTTCTGACCCTTTGATCCCGGCTTGTTCCAGCGCCATACGGGTGGCGGGTACAGGTCCCCATCCCATGATCTGAGGATCGCAGGCTGCAACACCGATTCCTGCAATCCTGGCAAGAGGTTTCAATTCATGCTTTTCTGCATCCGCTTCCAAGCCGATCACCATGGCTGCGGCACCATCCACCACCGCACTGGCATTGCCGGCCGTAATGATGCCTCCCGGCTCGAAAGCAGCCTGCAGCTTTGCCATTTTCTCCAGCGACACATTATCCATGATATGCGTGTCGTGCCTCACCTCGATTGGTTCATCTGTACCGGTTCCCTGTACGGTGACAGGCTCTATCTCCTCGTCGAACCAGCCTGCATCCCTCGCCTTGCGGGCATTCACCTGAGACCTGTAACCGAACGCATCGGCTTCCTCACGAGTGATATTGTATCTTCTGCCGAACTCCTCGGCTGTATTAGCCATGGTCATCTGCGCACCGGGATCGTAGAGGGAGAGCAGAAGCGTGTCCTGCAGGTGGGTGCCTGGCGGAAGGTCTTTGACGTTGATCGGGCCGTATTTCTGCACTGCAGATCCCACTTTCAGTCCTCGATAGTTGAAGAGACTGAAGGGACTCTGCATGCTCTCACTTCCCCCCACAACTATGAATGGCCGTGCCGCATCATGACGTGTTCCTGCAAGGATCATATCTGTTCCCGTTGCAACCGCCTCGGCACCACTGCCGCATATCCTGGCTACTGTCAGCGCAGGTACGTCATCACCCAGCCTGCTTCTCCACCTCATCCCCTGGGCGGCATATATCGAGTCACGGTGAGTATGCTGTGCCATTCCCATCACGACATGACCGACCAGCTCTGAATCGATCCCCGTGTTCTCGAGTGCGGCATCGATGGCCATGCCGCCCAGCTGAGTTGCCGAGAACCTTGAAAACAGACCAGGCTTCGAATTGTTCACGAGGATATCGGCCCTGGGTGTTCTCCGGCCGCCATCCAGAATGACTATTGATCTCTCCATGTCCATGATCGGCTCCAACTACTCGTTCATGAAGACCGCCGGTACCCGGGGGCCGTTCTGTATGAAATTCTTCATACCGATGTCGTAATCCACCGTCTGCCGGCATCGGCCGAACGCCTCTGCTTCAACTTCCAGACCCTCTTCAAGGGATCTGGTGAGACCATCGCGTACAGCCTCGATAAGGATCGAATCGATGATCAGCGAATGGTGACCGATATTGGTGGAGGGCAGTTCTTCCGGCAGGGAGAGAGCCTTTCGATCCACCGGTTTCAGAGTTAATTCACCATTAAGGTGCCTGCCGATGAGATCGATGGCAGCAGCCAGAATATCTTCTGCCGGTTCACCCGTAGCCCAGCCCCAGGCGCACGCATTCTCCGCATTGACAGGATTGCCGGTCCGCAGTATTTCAAGACCGCGTTCCAGGCCGACAAGGCGGGGCAGCCGCTGCGTTCCTCCGTAGCCGGGGATGATCCCGAGGTTCACCTCGGGCTGACCCAGCATCAGGTTGCGGCCGACCACCCGGCCGTGACAGGCCATCGAAAGCTCGGCACCGCCTCCCAGGACCGGCCCGTCAACTGCGGCCACCACCGGCTTGTTCATCTCAGATATTGTATGCATGACCGAATGACCCCGGCGACATTTCTCCACTGCTTCTTCAGGACTTTTCAGGACGGCCAGTTCCATAATGTCTGCGCCTGCCAGTGATCCGTCGAAACTGGTCAGCACCATGCCTGCAACCCCATCATCGGTCGCCAGTTTCTCGAATACCGATTGAAGTTCATCCATCGTCAGGTCGTTCAGGGCATTCATTACCTCCGGCCGCCGGATGGTGACAATCGCGATATCGTCCCGCCGCTCCAGAAGAACGTTTCTGTAGAAGGCAGGCAGTTTCCTGGCGGCTATGCTGTCGGGCACTTCGAATCCAGGATTCTTTTCCGCATATGTTGTGCAGATATCGTGTATATGATCAGCCCCGTATTCTTCGGCTAGATCGAGAAGACCCCTTCTGAATCCAAGGGCATTTGCAGAGAGCCAGTTAAAGTCGGAAGGATCGCAGATGTCGTTGTCCACCACGTAACAGGTCCTGCCCACCAGAACCGCCAGTATCCTGTCGATCACCGTACTGGCGAGATCCTCGTCGCAGCCGGCGTCACCGGGATTTTCCGGGTCGTGCCACGGTGTGTTCGCCTGCTCTTCAAAAATCGGAGGCGGTTCGAACCAGCTGTTTCCGGTCGGGGCCTCAGCCATGAGTCTCAGACAGTGTACGTTGAGCAGGTTTCCCCGGGTCAGATCCATAACGTTGAAGGGACCGCCTCCACCTATCGCGGCGTTTACGATCATGTCGACCTGTGCCGGTGTTGCTGTTCCCTCTGCCACGATCCTTGCTGCCTCAGCACAGTAGTTGCAGAAAACATCGTCAGCGGCAAAGCAGGGAACGTCTGCCGTGATGATCGGCACCTTCCCCAGCCTGCGCAGCGTCTCGATCATCCTTTCACCAAAGACTTCATCACCGGATAGAACCACCTCGATCGGCAGACTGCGCCACGCAGGAAAGAAGGGGTGATTCACGAAGCAGCGTTCGGGATGCTCGACTTCACTCACGATCTGTTCTCGCGGGATTCCGGAGGTTGCGAATCCGATCAGGCAGTCGGGCCTTACAATCTTCTCCAGGTCTTTCAGGATGGCCTTCTTGACTTCGAGGCTCTCCGATACCGCCTCCAGAATGTAATCGCAGTCGGCTAGATCTTTCAGTTCCAGGGTGGGAACCAGTCCCGCTTCAATCGCTCCGGCAGCTCTGGTGCTCAATTTTCCGCGAGACAACCCCTTTGCCATATAGCTGTTGATCCGATCCATCCCGGCGTCGAGTGCATCCTCGACGATGTCGTGAAGGAAGAGCTTGCCCTCGCCCTCTTTGGCCAGCGCTGAGATGAATCCATATGCCAGATCGGGACCTATCGATCCCGAACCGATCACGCCGACAATCATCAATAGACTCCTTCCACGATTGTTGCGATACCCTGTCCCACACCAATGCACATGACAACGAGCCCGAGCTGAGCCTTCCGTCTCTTCATCTCGTGGAGCAGCGTCACCATCAACCTTGCACCGGTACTGCCCAGCGGATGACCGATTGCGATCGCACCACCGTTGACGTTCGTTTTTTCCATATCGAGTTCCAGCTCTCTTATGCAGGCAAGAGATTGAGCTGCAAACGCCTCGTTGAGTTCTATCAGATCGATCTGCTCCAGGCTCAGGCCGGTTCGCTCCAGTACTTTGCGAGTTGCAGGTATCGGTCCCAGACCCATAAAACCGGGATCAACGCCGGCAACTGCCGAGGCCACCCAGCGTGCGATCGGTTTCAGGCCCAGACGTATGGCGGTCTCCTCCTCTACTACGAGCAGGGCAGCAGCACCGTCATTAATGCTCGAAGAATTACCGGCCGTGACACTGCCTCCCTGACGGAATACAGGTTCGAGCCCGGCCAGCTTCTCCAGAGATGTGTCAGACCTGGGGCCCTCATCCCGATCCACGATGACGGGATCGCCCTTTCGCTGAGGTATCACCACCGGCACGATCTCGTCATTGAATCGGCCGGTGTTCCAGGCGGTTATCGCTCTCCGGTGGCTTTCGAGAGCGAACCGGTCCTGATCCTCCCTCTCGATACCATACGATTCAGCCACATTCTCCGCGGTTGCTCCCATACTTACGGGTGGATGCTGTGCGGCAAGCTTGGGATTGGTAAAGTGCCATCCTATGGTGGAATCACAGATCTCCTGGTTTCGATCGAACGCAGTTTCGGCTTTGGAGATAACGAGGGGCGAGCGGCTCATACTTTCAACGCCGCCGGCAATGAAGACGTCTCCCATTCCTGTTTTGACGGCCATCGCCGCCTGGTTGATGGCCTCCAGGCCCGATCCACAAAGACGATTCAGGGTGCATCCTGCGATCTCCACAGGGAAGCCTGCCAGAAGCGCTGCCATCCTGGCCACGTTGCGATTATCCTCACCGGCCTGGTTCGATGCGCCGAACAGGACGTCCTCCAGCAGCCCGGGATCGATCCCGCTCCGATCGGCCGCCTCCCGCATGACCAGGGCTGCCATGTCATCCGGGCGGATATCTTTCAGAGCACCGCCATATCTGCCGACAGGAGTTCTTACTGCTTCGACGATAACCGCCTCGCGAGATTCCATATGATCATAACCCTCATATCGGGTGTGCGACTCCGATTACTGCTTAACGGGGATGCTACATGTTGCAGACCATTTCGGCAATCTGTCCTGCGCTCTTTCCATCTGATTCGGACAGGTTGACGCTCCGGCCGCAACCGCACTACGATATTCTTTCGAACGTTCGTTCTGCAGCGTTCCGATCGAATCGATGAACCGGTTAACCCCGACTGCAGTGACAGATACGAAGATGGCCGATAACGAGACAGAAGCCAATTCCATATCAGGAGAACGATCAGCCGCCAAACTGGAGAAACTGCTGACTGTTGCGGCCGAACTGATGGCCGTGCAGGGTTACGACCAGACCTCTGTGCGCGACGTAGCGCGGGAAACGGGCTTCAGCCTGGCCGGGATGTACTACTACTTCCAGAGCAAAGAGGATCTGCTGTACCAGATCCAGTACCGCACCTTTGACTCTCTGCTTCAGGAGCAGGAGGGCATCTCCAGGGGTGAGGGGAGTGCCGAGGAGAGGCTTCGTCTCTTCGTTCAGAATCATCTCTCATTCTACACCACGCATTTCAACGAGATGAAAGTCTGCACTTTCGAACTTCATTCCTTGAAGGATGAGCGATACACAACCATCGAGTCGCTCCGCCGGAAGAACTTCAAGATCGCCATGGAAATCGTAAGAGAGATCGTCGAGGGATCCGGCCGGCCGGATGACGGAGGAGAGGTTGTCCGTCATTACACGCTTTTCATTTTCGGAATGCTCAATTGGATTTTCATGTGGTTCGATCCGGAGCGCGATGCGCCTCTCGAAAAACTGAGTGACGAACTGGTACAACTGGCGCTGCACGGACTGCGGGACGGCAGTTCACGTGGTGCCTGACAGCCTGCCGACAGAGGACAGGACAGAAAAGGAAATCGGGAAATGACACTCTTTCCTTCCAGACCAGCAAGTGAGTTCGATTTTCAGGAGATCCTGTACGAAAAGAAGGACCTCGTAGCCCGAATAACGATAAACCGGCCGAAGGCTTACAATGCCTATACGACCCATACCCTCCAGGAACTGATCACGGCATTTACCGATGCTGCGAACGACGACGGAGTGGGGGTCATAATTTTCACAGGTGCGGGTGACAGGGCCTTTTGCACCGGGGGGGACGTCAAGGAGTACGCCTCGGTTTACACGCAGCGTCCGAGGGACTACTGGAAGTATATGGGTCTCTTCTCCGGTTATATCGAAAGCATCCTGAAAACCGGTAAGGTGACGATAGCGCGCCTGAACGGCATGGCGGTCGGAGGCGGGAATGAATCGCAGCTTGCCTGTGATCTGGCCGTGATGGCCGATGACACTTATATCGCTCAGGTGGGAACGAGTGTGGGCAGTGTGGCCTGCGGTGGTGCCACCCAGTGGCTCTCCATAGTCGTCGGTGACCGTCGCGCCCGTGAGATCCTCTTTCTGAATCACAAGATACCAGCCGGGCAGGCGCTCGAATGGGGCCTGGTCAACCGGGTGGTCCCCAGAGACCGGTTGGATGAGGCGGTGGATGAGATGGCCCAGGAGCTGCTGGACAAATTCCCCGAATGCACACGCTACACAAAGGCGCAGCTCAATTACTGGAAAGAGTCAGTCTGGTACTCGACTGTCGGCCATGCACGTGACTGGCTCAGCACTCACTTCACATCAATGGAACCGTACGAGGGAATGACCGCCTTCGTGGAGAAGCGCCAGGCCCGTTATCGCGAACTTCGGGAGAAAGCAGCTTCAGGCGGCAGCAGTGAATTCCTGTGGGGACCCTACTCCCATACGTGCCAGGTATGCGGAGCCGCTGGTATTCCGGCAGAATTTGAATACTGCGGAGTGTGCGGGGCCAAACTGGAGAAAGAATAAAGGAGAGATCGATGGAGCTGGGACTCGACGGCAGGGTTGCCCTTGTAACCGGAGGCGCAAGGGGGATAGGCGCAGCCATTTCACTGGAGCTGGCCCGCCAGGGATGCAGCATTGCGATTGTCGATATCAGCCCTGCAGATGCGATGAAAGACCTGATTGCCATGATCGATGAGCAGGGAGGCAGAACCCTGGTTCTGCAGTCGGACGTGTCGAAATTCGCTGAAGCCGAAAAATGTATTGAGTCGGTTCGGACAGATCTGGGAACTCTCGATATCGTGGTCTGCAATGCAGGCGTCAACAGGGATGGCGTTATCTGGAAGATGACGGAGGAATTGTGGGATGAGGTTCTGGATATCAACCTGAAGGGCTGCTTCAATTTCTGCAGAGCTGCAGCCAGGGTTTTCCGCGAGCAGGGTCACGGCAAAATCGTGAATATCGCCTCGATCAACGGCCTGAGGGGCAAATTCGGGCAGAGCAACTATGCTGCTTCGAAGGGGGGCATAATCGCGCTGACCAAATCTGTCGCCGTTGAACTCGGTCGCTTCGACGTCAATGTCAATGCCGTGGCTCCAGGTATGGTCATGACCGATATGGCCGTTGACATGCCGCAGGAGTTTCTCGATCAGGCCATCGAAGAGACGGTTCTGGGTCGAATTGCCGAACCCGGGGAGATCGCACACCTGGTGGCATTTCTCTGTTCCGATTACGCCCGCCACATAACAGGCGAAGTGATCAAGATAGACGGCGGACAGTATATCTGACGATATAGAGACCGCAAGAGGAGGAGAGATCGTGGAATGAGTGAAAACAGTGAACTGACCAGGTATGAGGTCCGCGAGGATGTAGCGTATATTACCCTCGACTCCCCTCCTTTGAATATCATGACCATTGCGATGATGGATGAGATCAGTGAACTGCTGGAGAAAGCCGAATCTGACCCATCGGTTAAGGCGGTAGCCTTCACTGCCGAAGGAAAGGCCTTCAGCGGCGGCGCAGACATCGGAGAGCACCGTCCCGAGCAGGTCGAAGGGATGATCGGTTCGTTCGGACGACTCTTTAATAAGCTGGGTACTCTGGAACTTCCGGTTGTCATGGCTGTGAACGGGGCAGCGCTGGGTGGTGGATTCGAACTGGTGATGATGGCGGATATCCTGCTGGCAACCCCTGAAGCCACATTTGGACAGCCCGAGATTCGACTCGGATTCTTCGCTCCCGCAGCAATAGTCCGTCTGCCCGACCTGGTCGGGACTGCGCGGGCTATTGAGATCACCTGTTCGGGGAAAACGTATGCCGCTGCCGAAATGCGTGAGATGGGTGTGGTTACACAGATCGTTTCAGAGGAAAACCTGGAGGACACTCTGGAAACCGTACTGAAGGACTTTCGAAGGTCGAGTCCCCTGGTGATGAGAATGAATGTACGTACCTTGAAAAGTCTGAAAGGGATTGGATTTGTTGAAGCGCTGGCGGAAGCGGAAAAAGTATTCCTCGAGAAACTGATGGCGACTGAGGAGCCTATTGAAGGGATAGCCTCCTTTTATGAGAAGAGACGTCCGGAGTGGAAGAACAGGTGATCATGTGATGGAACTTATTGCAGGGGATCCGGGAGTGATGCGATGCACACGGTTGTAATAGGCGCCGGGGCTCTGGGAGGCCTGATAGGTGCTCAACTCCACATGGCTGAGAAGAAAGTCACGATGGTCGAGATCAATCAGGCCAGAGCACGCCTGATCAACGAGACGGGTATTTACGTCTCAGAGGGGCAGAAGGGGGAACGGTGCGTTCCGGTTACGGTAGCTACTTCCTGCGAAGGCCTCGAACCTGCCGATCTGATATTCGTGGCTGTGAAGAGCTATCAGACCGATAAAGCAACTCGCAGCGTGCTGCCCCTGATGGGTCCCGACAGCATGGTTCTTTCAATGCAGAACGGCATTGGGAACACAGATGTGATGGCAGACATCATCGGACCCGAACGCGTGCTCTGCGGAATCACGTATCACAGTATCCAGCATACGGGGCCTAACAGACTTCGCTTCAGACCGGGTATAAAGCCGATCCAGATTGCACCGTTTGACGGGAAAATCACACCAGGGATAGAGTCGATCGGTGAACTCTTCACAAGTGCAGGCCTGGCAACAGAGATTCTTGAGAATATCGATAACGTCATATGGCAGAAACTCCTGCATAACGCCGTCGTTAATCCCGTCTCCGCTCTTTCAGGTCTGACGTGCAGGGAACTGCTCGATGACGAAGACCTTCAGGACTTCATGCGCGACATGTGCATGGAAATCATCGAGGTTATGAAGGCAAAGGGGATCCCGATTATCGACGACGAGGATCCATACAGGCCGGTAACGAATTCACAGAGAGCTCTGGGCAAGAACCGTCCTTCGATGTGGCAGGACCTCGCCCGTGGATTTCGGACGGAAGTCGATGCACTCAACGGTGCAATCGTCGTTGAGGCTGAGCGCCTCGGCCTGCCGGCGCCACTCAACCGGACCATCGTCCGTCTGATCCATTCAAGTGAACGTCAGGGATTCATGCGCCGGGAAGAGATCGCAGAGACACTGAAAAGCGCTGCCGGAGTCATGCCCATACCTGTCTCTCGTCCTACAGTACCGGAGAAACAGGAAGACATCCCGTCCGGCAGGATCCCCCTGCAGACCGCGCCGGCATTGAAGGAACTGATACGTGAATATTATCAGGAGATCCAGAAGGGCAGTGAAAATCCCGACCAGCTGTTGGCGTGGGCATCCGGAATGGCTCCTGTTGAGATCATCCGGGCGATGGGGATACTGCCCTACTTCCCGGAAAATCATGCAGCACTTATCGGATCGAGCCGGCAATCGGGCAAATACATCGCCAGAGCTCTGGCAGAGGGATTTTCGCAATTCGCAAGTACTGCGATGACCTGTGACATAGGAGCCGTGCTGGTCGGCGACAGTCCTCTGGTGAGTGTTTACGATATCAAGGGTCCTCCCAGAGCCGATGTCATGGTATTCAGCACCAACTTCGGACAGAGGCTCATCAGGTGGTTCGACTTCTACGGCAGCCACTTCGGTGTTCCCGTTCTGGGGCTTCATCCTCCGGTCGCCCTGAGTGACGTGGGCAAGATCGAAGTCGACGCTGCAGCCGGACAGATGATGCGTCTGACTGCAGAGCTGGAAGAGATTGCCGGCAGGAAGCTCGATCCTGACCGTCTTGCAGAAGTCGTAGACCTGTCGGCACAGTCATCCCGGTTGTGGAGCGAGATACTCGATCTGGCCCGCAACGTGCCGTCTCCGTTCACGACTTTCGATCTCTTCGTGCATATGGCCCCGATGGTGATGATGAGAGGGACTCAGGAGGCGATAGAGTACTACACGATCCTGAAGGCTGAAATTGAAGAACGGGTCTCCAGCATGCAGGCCGCGGTTCCCGGAGAGAGATACCGATTTTACTGGGAGGGTCCGCCGGTGTGGGGTGCCCTGCGCACTCTGGCCAAAATGTTCTTCGACAACCGGATTGCCCTGATCGTTTCAACATACTGCAACATGTGGGCGCTCGAGGGACTCGATCCTGGCAACCCGTTCGAGAGCATGGCCCGTACCTATACGGGGATCTTTCCGAACCGCTCCGATGATTTCAAGGCAACTTACCTGGTATCGCAGTTTGAGGAACACGGTATAGACTGCGTCGTATATCATGACGGTCGCACCGCTTCGGAGCATAGTAACGTCCGCTACGGGCTCGAATTGAAGTTGAGAAGGAAGACCGGCCTGCCTTCCATAGTGATAGAGGCCGATTCGCATGACCTCCGTCTCTTCTCTGCACCTGAAGTCGAGCGTCAGCTGACCGATTTTCTGGAACAACAGGAGGAACTTTGAATCGTTCTATTGATAAGACAGGAAACGGGCAGGTTCCGACAAACGGGTGTTGCCATGTCTGAAGAGAAGAGGATTGTAGCAGCGATTGACGTGGGTACGGAATGTATCAAGGCGGTCGTCATGGATGAAACTACCGCCATCCTGGGTCGTTCCATTATTCCTGCCAGCGGTTATTTCCGGCATCGTGTCAAGGAAGCTCTCGACGGCGCACTCGATGACGCCCGATTGGAGCATTCTGATATCGATTCAATTTCGTCAACCGGTTTCGGCGCCAGCTGTGTCGAGGAGGCGGCAGCTCAACTGGGCGAGACTGCATGTCACGCACGGGGTGCGTTCTTCCACCATAAAGGTGCCATGTCTGTCATAGACATCGGCGGCCGCGATCCAAAGGTCCTTTACGTCAGCGAAGAGGGTCAGGTCCTCGAGGCCCACATGGTGAGACGGTGTGCGGTCGGTATAGGCACCTTTCTCATGTTCACCGCCCGCCACCTCGACGTTCATCCGACACGCCTTCAGGAGCTGGCGGCCGAGGCCGGAGAACCGGCGGACATCGGAAGTTACTGTTCGGTATTCGCAGGATCGGAGGTCCTCGAACAGCTCCGGGAAGGTACCAGTCGTGAGAATATCGCCTCGGGAGCAATGCGCTCGGTGGCCGAGAGGATCTTCGAGATCGGCGGCCTGCAGGAACCGGTACGCGTTACAGGCGGAGTCGCTGAATATTTTCCAGGGGTGCTCAAATCTCTCTCTGAAATGACAGGGATCGAGATCGAGGCTGTTCCGGAACCGATCATGGCGGGAGCAATCGGAGCTGCCCTGAAGAGTCTGAACAGCAGTTCTTGAATTTCCATCGTTATATATCCATGATGATGTCTGCTTGTCCGGTACTCTCTTTCGCAAACAGTGCTGCTCCAAAAGCTCCGCTGAGTTGTGGTTCAGGCGGTATCAGCACCTCTCCACGTATATACTTCTTCATCACTTCGAGCATGATGTCATTGTAGGCCACGACCCCTCCCGTCATCACAACAGGTCCCTCCAGGGTATCCATTTCGATCACCCTTCTGGCGACAGACTCATATGCACTCTTTACCATGTCTTCCAGATTCTCACCCTCTCTTATCCTCGTGAGTATCTCTGAGGAAGCGAAAACGGTGCAGAAACTGCTCAAAGCCACATCGTTTTCAGACTTCCGGGCCAGTTCGTTCATCTGGTCCATCTCGATCTGCAGTTTGCCGGCGATCTCTTCCAGAAATGTGCCTGTCCCCGCTGCACACTTGCGGTTCATCTTGAAACCGGTTCGTTTCCCTTCGCCGTCCAGCTTTATCACTTTGGTATCCTGGCCTCCGATATCTATTACGGTAATCTGTCGAGGGAAGTGATGAAATGCTCCTTTTGAGTGGCAGGCGATCTCTGTTTTCACATTATCGGCAAGCGTGACATTCTTCCGGCCGAAACCTGTAGCAGTGATGTGCTGAATCGATTCCCGCTCAGTGGAGCTTGAAAAGAGCAGAGCCTCAAATGTCGAATGGATGGACGATTGCAGATCGGCACCGGAACGCCCGATGGAGTGTCCGATTATCTCAGCTTTCTCATCTATCAGAACAGCTTTGATGTAAGATGTGCCGACGTCTATGCCTGCAGAGAGTCCAGCCACGGTTATCTCCGATCTGCTGTCTCGGTTTCGACTTTACAGCAGCAGGTTTAGGATACCACCTCCGCTCCCCTTTCTGTTACTGTCTAATTATCATCCCTCTGTTTTTCAGTGTGGTCACTCGTATGGAGCAGATCGATATGGCAGAAGAGAAGAAACAGCTCAGAAAGAAAATTGAAGCGACGACTGAGATGGCCCGGATAATGGGCGAATACTTTTATGAACTGGATAAGGCAGCGAAGTCACCCGAAAAGAAAGTGGCATGGTGCACCAGTGTCGGTCCCGCGGAGCTGCTGCGTGCAATGGGATTCTACGTTCACTTTCCCGAGAACCACGGCGCCATACTGGGAAGCAGCCGGATGGCCTCCGACCTGATCCCCTATGCAAACGCTATCGGTTACTCGCCCGATATCTGTTCATACCTGACCTCCGATGTCGGGGCATATCTGCAGGGAGTCACTCCTCTCTCCAGGGTATATGAGGGAATTGAAAGCATACCTGAACCAGATGTCCTGGTGTTCAATACCAACCAGTGCAGGGCCGTTCAGGACTGGCTTGCCTGGTTTGGCAGGGAGTTCGACGCTCCGGTTCTGGGAATACATACACACAGAGGGATATCGGATGTTACCAACCTCCACATAAATTCGATAACCGCACAACTGGAGGCACTGGTCAATCCACTGGAGGAAATCATGGGAAGTCCTCTGGATCCCGCCGAGCTGGAAAGGGTGGTGGGACTCTCCCGTGAATGTTCTGAATTATGGAAAAAGGTTCTGGATACGGCAGCAGCAAGGCCGTCTCCATTCACTTTCTTTGACGGTACCATTCACATGGGTCCGGCGGTCGTTCTGCGTGGAACCCAGCCGGCAATAGACTACTACAAACTGTTGCTGGCCGAACTTGAATCGAGAATATCCAGTGGTGAAGGGGCGGTAGAGGGAGAAGAGTTCAGACTTTACTGGGAGGGGATGCCGATATGGGGCAGGCTGCGCGCTCACTCCGAACTCTTTGCCTCCAACCGTGCGTGCGTGCTTGCCTCCACATACTGCAACAGCTGGATCTTCACCCGGTTCGATGGAGCTGATCCCTTCAAAAGCATGGCAAGGGCGTATACTGAACTATTCATCGTCCGTTCCGACGAGATAAAGGAGCAGTATATAAAGGAGATGTTCGACACCTTCCAGATCGATGGCATCATCTACCACGATGCCAGGACCTGTCTCGACAACACCAACAGCCGGTTCGGCATGCCTCAGAGACTGGAGGAGGAAACGGGTATACCGAGCCTGACCATAAATGGTGACCTGAACGACCTCCGGTGTCTCAGTGATGAACAGACCAATACCAGTATCGAAGCGTTCATAGAGCAGCTCGAGGAGATGCGATAGCATGCTCGATGCACTCTTCTTTCCGAAATCGGTTGCCGTAATCGGCGCATCGACAAAAGATCTGTCAATAGGCAACAGGATCATCAGGAACCTGCACGACTTCGGTTACAAAGGCTCCATTTATGCCATCAATCCCAGGGGAGAAGAGGTCAGAGGGCTGGAACCATTCGCGTCCATACTCGATGTTCCAGACGATGTTGAGCTGGTGCACATCGTTATCCCCTCGAAATATGTCCCCCAGGCTGTTGATGACTGCGGGAAGAAGGGTGTCAGGGTAGCGATCATCAACACTGCCGGTTTCAAAGAGGTGGGAGGGGAAGGTGTTGAGCTGGAGGATCAGGTTGTCGCCAAAGCCGGTGAGTACGGTATCAGGATTTTCGGACCGAACTGCCAGGGGATTATCAACACCGATCCCGATATAAGGGCTTACTGCAACTTCACATTCACACGACCTTCAGAAGGTTCCATCTCCATCGTTGCCCAGAGTGGTGGTGTAGGGGAGGTGCTGAACCAGCGATTCTCAGAGCTGGATGTTGGAGTCAGGATGTACGCCTCCAACGGCAATGCCTGCGACATTTCCATCCCCGAAGTAATCCGCTACTGGGGATCGGATGAGAAGACCAGAGTGATCGTGGTTTACATAGAGAGTCTTGCCGATCCGCTCGAGTTCATGGAGGCAGCCAGGGAGGTAGCTGCCGGCAAGCCTGTCCTCGGCATGAAAGCCGGCCGGACGGCAGAAGGTGCCAGGGCTGTCTCCTCCCACACCGGAGGTCTGGCTCAGCAGGAGATCGCGATAGAACTGATATTCAATAAGACCGGTATCGTGACCTTCCGGGACCAGGAGGAACTGTGTCAGGCGGCGGTGGCCTTTGCTTCTCAACCTGTTCCCGGTGGTAACAGGGTAGGGCTGATTACCAATACCGGTGGACCGGCCATTATCGCGACAGACGAGCTGGTAGATGCCGGCCTGGTTATCCCTCCACTCTCTGATAAGGCCGAAAACATTCTTAAGGAAAAGCTGCATGCTGCTGCCTCCATTTCCAATCCGATAGACGTACTGGCAACTGCAGGAGCGGAACACTTCAAAGCGGCCGCTGATGTATTGATGGATGAAGAGGAGATAGACAGCATATACATTAATTTCGTCACGCCTTTCTTCGTCGATAACGAAAGTGTCGCGCGGGTACTGGTAGAGGTTAACCAGGCCGGTTTCAAGCCCGTTGTCTGCAATCTCATGACCGACAGGGTTGAGTGGGCCGATACGCTCAGGATCCTGAAAGAGGGAGGGATCCCCTGTTACAGTTTCGCCGAAACTGCCGCAAAGGCTCTGGCTGCCATGACACGTTATGGCGGGCTGCGCTCCAGGAATGTGGGCGAATCCCCTGCCTTTGATGATATAGATCGTGTGCAGGCGGAGAAAGTCATTGAAAACGCCACGACCGGTGGAACAGGAATGTTGACTACCACGCAGGTACACAGACTGCTGGAGGCATACGGGATACCTGCCGCGGCCTGGAAGGTGGCAACATCCGCATCGGAAGCTGTCGCCGCAGCAGGGGAAATAGGTTTTCCGGTAGTTGTGAAAGTCGATTCCACGTCGATTGTTCACAAATCCGACGAAGGTGGTGTAGCAGTTGATCTGAGCGATGCAGAATCGGTTGAATCTGTTGTGAACGGGATGAACGAGAGATTTGGAGCCGACGATCTCAGGTTCCTGGTTCAGAAATATGTGCCGGGTGGGAGGGAAGTGATAATAGGGGCGACGGCTGAAGAAGGTCTGGGACACCTTATCATGATCGGACTGGGTGGCATCCTTGTTGAAGTTCTCAAGGATGTGTCGTTCGCGATAACCCCTGTGACGGAGTATGAAGCCCGGGAGCTGATGAGTTCACTTAAATCATATCCTGTACTGGAAGGGATTCGGGGTGAGGAGGGGGTCAACAGGGATGCACTGATCGGAATCGTGCTGAGGATCTCACAGATGGTTACCGATCATCCCTCCATTCGGGAGATTGACCTGAATCCCGTTATCGCCTGTGAGAAGTATGTGTCTGTTGTCGATGCCAGGATCGTAATCTGAAGTGTCCTGAGTCAGGGCACAAGGAGGGAGGGCAATACCAGGTGGCTGAATGGCTGAACCTTGGAGAGATATTAAGGGTAAATGCGGGCAAGTTCCGGGGGAAGATATGCCTGAAGGATGCAGAGCGAAGCCTTACTTTCGAAGAGGTCAACTCCAGGGTCAACCGTCTGGCTCAGGGGTTCCTGGATATCGGGCTGAAAAAGGGAGATCGTGTGGCGGTCTTCCTCGATAACTCGGTCGAGATCTGTGAAGTCTATTTTGCAGCAGCCAAAACCGGTGTCGTGGTTGCACCGATCAATTTCCGTCTCGATCCGAAGACAGTCTGTTATATTACCGACAATTCCGATGCCAGGGCGCTGGTTGTGCACGATGAGTGGACGCCGATGTTCGATGAGATGAAGGGTGATCTGCCGCGTGTCGAACATTTCCTCAGCGTTGGTGAAGAGAGTTCCGGATGGACTGATTATGAAAGTTTTCTGAGCAGTTACCCCGATAAGGAACCACATGCAGCGGTCCTGCCCTCCGATCCATGGTTGCAGCCGTACACCTCAGGTACTACAGGGGTACCGAAGGGTATTGTCAGGTCCCACGAATCGTATATCGCCTTCTATCTGATCAACGCCGGTGATTTCGGTTTCACGAGCCGGGACATCTGCCTGAACGTCATGCCCCTCTGTCATGTGAACTCCACCTTCTTCACATTCACATTCACATATATAGGAGGCGCGGCGTATATCCACCCGGCCAGATCTTTCCAGCCACTGGAGATACTCGAAGTTATCGAGAGAGAGAAGATCACCTTCATATCCCTGATCCCGACCCACTATAACATCATCCTGAACGCTCCAAGGGAGGAGGCCGAGAAGTACGACGTTTCCTCGATACGAAAACTTCTCTGTTCCTCAGCCCCTGTATTCGCCGAATGTAAAAAAGCCGTGATGGAGTTCTTCCCGGACGCCGAGCTCTATGAGGCATATGGTTCAACAGAGGCCGGCATAGTGACCACCCTCATGCCGTGGGATCAGATGAGTCATCTTGGATCAATCGGAAAGGAATCGGCCGGTACAGACACAATCAAACTGCTCGACGAGGATGGCAATGAGGTCCCCGTGGGAGAGGTCGGGGAGATCTACTCCCGCAGCCCGATGATGTTCACCGAGTACTACAAGATGCCTGAGATGACCAGGATCTCATTCAGGGGTGATTATTTCTCAGCGGGTGATATGGGCAGAAAAGATACCGATGGTTACTACAGCATCGTCGACCGGAAGGACAACATGATCATCACCGGCGGTGAGCATGTTTACCCATCGGAAGTGGAGAGTGTCATATGCTCCCACCCGGGAGTTTTCAGTGCGGCGGTGATCGGACTGCCCCACGAGAAATGGGGTGAGGCAGTTACTGCCATCGTGGTTCCCAGGGATGATCATTCTCTGGAAGAGGAAGAGATTATCACTCATTGTGCCGGTGAACTGGCGTTATTCAAAAAGCCGAAGGCGGTAATATTCATTTCACAGGATGAGATGCCCACAACGGGCAGCGGCAAGATACTGCACCGGGTACTTCGAGAACGCTTCAGTGGCGGGCAGACCTGACAATCACTGATAACATAACGGGGAAAACATCATGGAAGATGCGATGACCATCAGAGGATGGATGATGACAGGTGCCGGTCAGCCTTTCGAAGAAGGCTCGATTCCGGTCGAATCGATACAGCCGGGTGAAGCTCTCATCGAAGTTGCCGGATGCGGTGTCTGTCATACAGATATCTCCTTCCTGCATTTTGGTGTCAAGACGCGCGCCGGGCTTCCCCTGGTCCTGGGGCATGAAATCAGCGGTACGGTTGTGGAGGTCGGCGATGGGGTGGACGCTTCACTGGCCGGCAAACCGGTCCTTGTGCCGGCTGTCCTGCCATGCGGTGAATGCGAATTATGCAGGTCGGGTGACCTCAGAATCTGTCGTGCACAGATAATGCCCGGCAATGACCGGCATGGGGGCTTCGCATCTCATGTTGTTGTGCCGGCTCGTTATCTATGTCCGGTCGATGATACGGTACTGGCAGATCACAAACTGTGGGAGCTGGCAATCGTATCAGATGCCGTAACCACACCGTTTCAGGCTGTCAGACTTTCCAACCTCAAGGAGGACGATCTGGCGGTGGTTATCGGAACAGGTGGGATCGGGATCCATGCTGTGCAGATAGCAGCGGCGGTGGGAGCGAAAGTAGTGGCTCTCGATATTGATGATGTCAAACTGGATGTGGCTTCCAGGCATGGTGCCGATGCCGTTATCAATGTATCCGGTCTGGATATCAAAGAGATCAGGGGAAACCTCAAAGAAGAAGTATCACGCATCGGTGCACCGAAATTGAAATGGAGGATATTCGAGACATCCGGAGTGGGAGCGGGGCAGGAGCTGGCCTACTCCCTGCTCAATTTCGGAGCTCATCTGGCAGTTGTCGGTTTCACGATGGACAAGCTGGAGTTGAGGTTGAGCAATCTGATGGCATTCGATGCAACCGCCATGGGGAACTGGGGCAGCGATCCGACGCTCTATGCCGAAGTGCTCGACTGGATAGCCGACGGTAGAATCCAGGTTAAGCCATTTATTGAAAAACATCCTCTAAGTTCGATTAACGAGGTGTTTGATTCGGTGCATGCAGGAGAACTTCAGGGCAGGGCAGTTCTCGTTTAATCAGAGGAGTTGTAGAATGTCACTCACCGAATCGACAATGCTGCCAATCGGCACTGTCGCTCCTGATTTCATTCTCCCTGACACCGACGGATCGAAGGTATCGCTGGAAGATCTGTCCGGCAATGTCGGGCTGGCAGTGATCTTCATGTGCAACCACTGCCCCTACGTGAAACACATACAGTTCAAGCTGGCAGATCTGGCCTGGGAGTATCAGGAACCGGGGATTCAGTTCGTCGGAATCAACTCGAACGATATCGAGGCGTATCCCGAAGACAGTCCCGAGCTCATGAGAGATGATAAAGCACGGGTCGGCTATCCCTTCCCATATCTGTTCGATGAGACCCAGGATATTGCCAAAGCCTACCGGGCAGCCTGCACACCCGACATCTACCTGTTCGACGGTGACAATAAACTTGTATACCGTGGCCAGTTCGACAGCAGCCGCCCGAATTCGGGTGACCCGACCGGCGAGGATCTCCAGGCAGCGATGGACGCTCTTCTGGACAACCTGCCGGTGCCGGAAGATCAGGTCCCGAGCATCGGATGCAACATCAAGTGGAAGCCGGGAAACAGTCCTGACTACTTCGAGTAGTACTCGCTCAATGGGTACCGATCACAATAGATCTTCTTTCTGGTGCCCGCTCACCGTGCAACTATGGTCGATCCTGTAGAAGCGCTGAACTACGAGTAGGCTCGGGACACTCTAAAAGAGGTCGTCCAGTTCGTCCGCCGAGCCTTCCGGCATCTCTCCCTGCTCCTGAAGAGTCCTCTGCAGCAGTTCGCTCTCCAGTTTCGTAAACATCGGATCGAGCTGATAAATGAAGTAGGGGATACCCTCATCCTGGTTCAATCTGGCTGTAAGGGCCTCCACCAGGTCGGGAGCGCCGACAACGGCCACAACCTTTCCAGACGCATCCAATAGCTGGTATGCACCTGGTTCAGCCGGAACTTCAGCAACCTGCCCGGCAGTGAAATCAAACCATTCACGCGGAGGCAGGGCAGCAGGCTCGATCTCCAGGCGGGTGTCGCAGCGCAGACAGCGGCCACCTTCGGCTTCCGACCCGCTGCAGGTCAGACCCGGTTCCACGGTATTGAATGATCTGCGTTCTTCCAGGGCCGGCCGGGGCATCTCCTGCCGCTGCAACGCCGCGAATCCTTCTGCACACCCCGGATATGACGGAATTGAATCACGTTCAATCAATTGAAGCGAGATATCTCCGGAACCTCCCAGGAAGGAATCAACAGCTTCAGCAGTGCGTCTGGCGGAGGCAACAGCCTCTATAACCGATAGAGGGCCGGTGGCGAAATCGCCTGCAGCGAATACTTCCGGTCGATCAGTCGTGCCTTTCCCGGCATCGATCTTCAGAGGAGAGGCGTTGAAATCCCAGTCTGTCTCCTGACCGATAGCCAGGATCACACTGTCGGCGCGAAAGGAGCATTTTTCACTGTCGTCATATGTAGGAGAAAATCTCCCCTCCTGGTTAAAAACTGAGATACATCGTCTGAACTCGATACCCTTCACTGCTCCATCATCGCTGTGGATAGAAGTGGGTCCCCACCTGTGGTGGATGTTCACACCCTCTTCGAGGGCCTCCCTGATCTCCGTTTCGTATGCAGGTATCTCATCTTCAGATTCGAGGCAGAGCAGGTCGATCTTTTCGGCACCAAGTCTCCAGGCCGACCGTGCCACATCGATGGCAACGTTGCCGCCGCCTACGATCACACAACTGCCGTGCAGATCAGGAGCTGTTCCGATGTTGATCTCACGCAGGAATTCCAGTCCCCGGTAAACCCCGTCCAGATCGCTTCCAGGCAGGGGAATCGTTTTGCTCCGGCCGGCACCAATGGCGAGAAGCAGGGCGTTATACCCGTCGCCGAGCAGCTCCTCCACGGTCCCATCACTTCCCAGCTCGAAACCGGTGACTACTTCAATGCCAAGATCGGTGATTTCGGTCAGTTCACGGTCCAGCCCCCCGCGTGGCAGTCGAAAGGCAGGGATGGCGGTCCGGAGCATGCCCCCGATACCCTCTTCTTTGTCCAGCAGTGTCACTCGATGTCCGGCAGCGATCAGGAAATAAGATGCCGTCAGCCCGGCCGGGCCGGCACCGATGACGGCAACTTTCTTCCCGGAGGGGGCGGGAGTCGGGAAGGCACTCTTCCACCTGCCGTCGTCCTCTTCGGCGGCTGTCCTCTTTATCGCCCTGATTGAAATCGGTTCGTTGATTTCACCGCGGCGGCAAACCTGCTCACAGGGGTGATAGCAGATGTGTCCGAGAGTGAAAGGCATTGGTGCACGTTCCCGAACGACAGCGGCAGCGTCGGCAAAGCGGCCTTCGGCTGCAAGGCCCACGTAGAGAGGCACGTCGGTTCCGGCAGGGCAGCCGGCCCGGCAGGCGACCAGTGCATCGTGTCGATCTCCTGCAGGAAGATCCCGGTCGCGCAGCGCACCTGTTGGACAGACTTCCACGCAGGCTGTGCAGAAATGGCAGTCCGACTCGGCCAGTGAAGGAGCTTTCGCGCCGATCCAGACCCTGCCCTCACTGACCGTGAAGCCAATGGCGTCCACTCCGCGCAGATCCCTGCATGCTCTCACGCAGCGAGTGCAGCCGATGCACAGATTGTAATCACGCGTTAAGAGCGGATCACTGGTTGCCTGCGGTCTGTTTTCGGGATGGAAACGACCCAGATTGGCGGGCAGACCGACATATTCCGCAACCCTTTCAAGTTCGCAGTTGCCCAGCAGAGAGCAGCATCGTTCATCGACCGGGACATCTGTTGAACAGGGTTCCCTGCTGCAGCCGACCTTCTGTGCACACGTCAGGCATGCGTGAGGATGATGGTGGAAAATCCCGGCCAGTTTCTCCCGGCGGAGTTCTTTCAGATCTTCTCTTTCGACCTGAACCTGCATGCCCTCTTCGACCCGGGTCATACAGGCTCGAACCGGTTCTGCCAATTCTTCCACGGCAACCATGCAGAGGCCGCAGCCTTCATCGGGTCTTTCAGCAGACCGGTCGGAGGTGATCTTCTCACTGCCCTGGAATACTTCGGGCCATTCTTCGAGACCGTCCCAGGGTGGCAGGCCGGGATGAGCGCAGAAGGCAGGTATGTAGAGACCGGCCCCCCTTGAAGCTTTCAGAATAGTGGTACCGGATGGAACCTCGACGGCACTGCCATTAATAGTAAGCCTGACGCTGCTCATTATATGACCTTATATGATCTTCATGGGGCTGGAACTAGCCACATGGGATCCTTGAAGATTACCAGGAGTGCTCGATTGCACCAGGTTCACAGGCCGCCGTGCAGGGCAGGGGAGGCTGCGAGCCGACCGGTTTGCATTCGGCGCACGAGTACTTGATCTTTTTCCTGTGTTCATCCGTGACGGCTGCCACGACATCGTCGTAATCGTCGGTAATCATTTCCAGTACCCCCGCCGGGCACGCAGCAACGCAATCATTACAGGATGTGCACAGGTTGCTGTCGATCGTGATGAAGAATTCTCCGGAGCCGTCCTTGTAACCATAGTTTGCTCTCATGACCTTACTTTTCCTTCTTTCTCGGCCAGAGCCCTGGCAAAGAGAGCACCTCCCAGAGCACCGGCGATCTGGGTGTCATGTTTCGGCTCGAGTGCCTCCACACCCATTTGTTTTGTCAGTCGCCTGACGACTCCGGCGTTCTTGGCGATGCCTCCGGTTATCGCGAAATCTTCCTCCACACCTATCCGTTCGAGAAGGGCGAAGACACGATCGGCCATGGCGGAACAGTACGCAGCCAGTACATCGTTCTTGGGCCATCCCTGACGCAGCAGACCGGTTGCCTCCGATTTGGCGAATATTACACATGTACTGCTTACAGGCTCCGGTTCCTCATCTATATCGAAGCTCAGATCCCCTATCTCCTCGATCGAGATCTCGAGCAGGTCGGCGAACACTTCCATGCCGCGTCCCGTTCCGGCGGCACATTTGTCGTTCATCAGGAACTCCTGGACCTTCCCCTTCTCGTCGATCCGGATCGCCTTGCAGTCCTGGCCGCCCATATCCAGAATCGTCCTCACGGCAGGGCCGTACATGTAGTTCGCACCTCGTCCGTGACAGGCGATCTCTGTAATTGCCCGGTCAGCAAAAGGTACGTTCACGCGCCCGTAGCCGGTACCCACTACGTAATTGAGGTCATCCAGGGTCATTCCGGTGTCTTCAAAGGCCCAGTTCATGGCATTCTGTGCACTCTCGGGGCTGTCTGAACCGGTCCGCATGTTGCTGTAGGCGAAGAGTTCTCCATCGGTCATTATCACCGCCTGCGAACTGACCGATCCGACGTCGACTCCGGCCGATATCACACCGGCCTGTTGCCAGTCTCTGTCAGGATCTCTCCAGTTGTATTCTTTCCAGCGCCAGTACTCGGTCGTCATGACTGCTCACCCCTTTCGCTGTCTGCTGCGGCCCTTTCGGCTGCCACCAGGGCGGCACCTATGGCTGCTGTGTACTCCGGATCGGGTGGTATCAGCAGTTCTGTCTCCAGGTCGCGGCCGAGTGAATCTATGAAGCCGACGTTGTAGGCCAGACCACCAACCAGAGCCACTGCCGGTTCTATTCCGACCCGCCGGACCATTGAGCTTATCCGGCTGGCTATGGCATCGTGGACAGCGCGGGCGATGTCTTCCTTCGGGGTCTTTGCATGAACCAGGCTCACCACTTCCGACTCGGCGAACACAGCACACTGGGCATTCATCGGGATCTCTCGATCCGACCTCAGAGAGAGAGCTCCGAACTCTTCCAGCGGAACTTCCAGGGCGCGGGCCATCGACTCGGTGAAGGAGCCGGCTCCGGCCGCGCATTTTTCGTTTACGACGAAGTCGAGTACCTTGCCCCCCTCATCGCATCTGACACCGCGACCCTCTTCGGCACCCACGTCAATAACGGTCCGCACGTTGTCGAAGAAGAAGTGTGCTCCCCTGGCTGCCGCCCCGACCTCCGTAATGTCGTCACGGGCCATGGGGACATCTTTCCGGCCTGCTCCAGTAGAAGTGATGTTCGGGATTTCGCTGTAATCGAGGTCGGCTGTCTGTGATGCCTGTTTCAATGCCTCCTGAAGTGCACCCTCCGTGTCGAGCCCTGCCGTAACCAGCGACTTGCTGATAATCTCTCCGTCGCGGAGGAATACCACCTTGACATTCTTGGCACCCATGTCCACACCAATTGAAATCATGAATGTAAACTCCCTTGTTCTTTATCAGGCCATGGCCCGGCTCAGATCGAGCGTCTCCATGAATGCATCGATCCGGGTCATGGTTCTGGCTTCATCGAATTCCCGCTCATCACCCATGTTTCCCTCGAATGTCATGACAGGGTATCCTGCTTCCTGCAGGGCCAGCCTGTTCTCGGCTATTCCCACCGAAAGGCCTTCGCAGCCGCGGTTGTAATGCAGCATTACACCTTCGAGCTGCCACTCCCTGGCGATACGGATCATCATCTCGTTCTTGTAGCGGGGAGAATAGAAGTGCTGCCACTCCGGTTTGCTCAGGTTCCAGTCGGCCAGAACGCGCAGGGCCTGCTCGCGCGTTTCCAGCTTGATCCCCAGTTGTTCGGGAGTGGTCCGCGGGCCCCAGCTGCCGTCGGGTTTGACCTCCCAGATACCTATCAGGCCGAAAGTGTATAGTGAACCCACAGAAACCACTCCGAATTCCTCCAGATAGCGGAAAATCTTGAGGAAGCCCCAGGGAGGCTGTGTATCGGAGATCAGGCGGCACCTCTCGTTGGCTACCGCTGCAATTCCATTATCTACCCGATCCTGTACCTCGTCGCGGAGTTCCTCGTAGAAGTCAGCCACCGATCCGGCGTGCTTCTCAAGCGTGCCCAGCACGTAGAGAGAGTACATGGTCTTTTCATCCAGAGGAGCTGGTATCGCCTTGTTGAGGGTGCAGATCTCGGCCCAGAGGGAGGTACTGCGGCACTCATTATTTACCGCCTCGATGAGCAGGTCGTCGTTATACTCACGACCCGTTACTTTTTCCATCCACTCGATACCATCCATCATCTGGCCCACCACGTAATCGAGCCCATTGTCGTCCAGCTCTTCGTATGGACCGCATCCAACATCGATGCAGAAGCTGGGGATATCGGGCTCCATGTCGGTGACCACCTGGTACCATTTTGCATGGCTGCAGCAGATGTGATCCTGCCAGATGAAATCGGGTTTGGGGAATTTGCCTCCGAATGCATACTCGTCGAGCAGGATCGAACCCCAGTAGTTTCGCATGTAGGAACAGAGGTCACGGGCATAACCCGCCTTTTCAACCGCTTCCAGACATCGTGTGGAAAACTCCCTGTTAAATGCGATAGAGGCTCCGTAGGGCTCCGATGTTATCGACCTGACATCAGTTCCCAAACCGGCAGGGATGGCGTCGAATGACCATGCACCTCCAGCCCAGCGGATGGCTCCTTTTCCGTGGGCATCTGCATAGTCGGTGTAGTATTCCTGCCTCAGTTCCTTTGCTTTATTCCAGCATTCCAGGGGCCTGGTGGGGTACTTTGCATCGGCCATCTCATGCTCCTTTAACCCGATCTTTAAGAGAATCCGGGTGAATTAGAAAAGGTCCTCGTCGCTCAGCATCTCCAGGAACGCCTCCACACGGACCCTGAACTGTCCGAGCGGCACCGTGACATCGAATTCCAGGAAGAGTGTTTTTATTCCGGCCTCATGGAAGGCTTTCTGAAGTGCGGGGATATCCAGCTCATGCGGATCGCAGAACTTCTGCTGTATCAGGATTGCCCCGCTTGCATCGTAGTCCTTTGCAAGCTCAAGCACATGCGGAATACGGGTACGTACCGGCCAGTCTTTCGAGGGACAGGCGGGACGCTCAACGTAACGGCGGGCTATCGACTCGAGCGGATCTCCGCCGTTCGATTCTGCTTCATTCCAGAAATACCGCGTCCCGGTGCAGTGATCGTCGATAACAACTGTCGCTCCTACCGACTCAACCATCTCGACGAAATCGGTATCGTCATCTTCGCTGCCGACCAGCATAAGACGTACTCCGGTGGAACGGCCGGTCGAGTGATCCTTCAACCGGGGGAGAACCCTCTCCATCTCCCGGTTGTGGTCCTCTTTCGCAGTGGTCTGGCTGGAAACGGTCAGGTACATGGCCTCCAACCCGGTCAGTGGAGGATTCTCCTGTTGACGCAGGTCGTAGATTTCTTTCTGATGCCGGCGATTCCGGTTCATCAGTTTGATTCCGCCATTCAGCTTTTCATCTGAAATCGGTTCACCCGACCACTCCTCCAGGGAACTCTTGAATTTCTCCAGTTCGCCCCTCAGGAATGGTACGGCTCGCTGGCTCTGCACATGATTGGGCATCGGCAGGTAGTAGCTGAAATCGATCGGAATGTGCATCTCCCAGCTAGAGAATGCCTGCCTGATGTGCAGGCACGACTGGGCTATCATGATGCCATCCAGGTAATCGAACCGGCCCTTCAATCCCTGTGCAAGGCAATCGCGGCAGAAGGGGCAGAACATGCCGAAGATATGGGGCTCGGTTAAGTCCTGAGGTTCATGACTTCCCAGAATCCGCACCGGGAGGATATCGGCGGCACAGAGGATCTCTTCCGGAACGTATGTACAGAAGTATCCCATCACTTTTCCGCCTGTTTCCTCTTTCCAGTTCTGTGCGTAGGAATGGCGGTTTTCGGCCCATTTCTGGAACTGCTGCATCATATTTACTTCCTCCCGCAATTCGTGTGCAGCGCTTGCTACAATATACTCGTTCGAACGTTCGTTCGAATATTAATTCTAGGCGTGTGGTAAGACAGAGTCAAGGCGGTTTGGCCATAATTCTACACTTCAGACACTGAACATCGGTACCTATCCCTCGTTAAAATTCCACCCTGCTTGATAATGGAAATCCATGAATCTCCATGATCGCTCACAATCTAAAAGTCGCAGATTGGTGGCGGGGGTCCGCTACGTTTTATACCGTCAAAACGCTACTGAAACCTCTAGCAAGTACTCCTCATTTGCCACAAACGCTTATTCTATGCAGTCGAATGGAATATTGGCGAGGGACAGGGTAAATAGGAGCTTGAAACAGAAGATGTAGAATACGTGTAACTTGTTATGATTCAAAGAGGACGGAATTTTTCGGGGGGACAGATTGTGCACATTGACATATTGTCCATTATTCTGTACGTTATACTATGTAGCGGTTAATAAAATGAACAATAAATGAGAATAATTATGAAACGTTCAGCCTCAGCGATACCGATCCCGATCAGGCGAGCCTTGCGCAAGTTTGGTCAGGATATCCGTGACGCAAGATTGCGACGACGAATTCCGGTAGTCGTCATGGCCGAAAGGGCGTCAATCAGCCGCACTACGCTGAACAAGCTGGAAAAAGGCGAACCGGGCGTCTCGATTGGCAGCTATGCCACCGTGCTTTTCGTATTGGGTATGGCCGAAAGGCTCAGCGATCTGGCGGATGTGAAGAGCGATATAGTGGGGCTTGAACTGGAAGAGGAGCGTTTGCCCAAGCGTATCCGGAAATCAGGCCGGCGGAAATCGGTTCAGCCTGACCTGAAAATAAAAAAAGTGTAAAAGCAATGGATACCGAAGTTCTTGTCTATGTTGATGTTGACGGCGCTTCGTACCTCACGGGACGGCTATGGGCACGAGTACGTAAGAACCGTCAAAGCGCCACATTTGAGTATGAACAAACATGGCTTGAGTATAAAGACCACTTCTCCCTGGAGCCGGCTTTAAAACTGGGTTCCGGTCCCTATCACACGGCAGGGGATAAACCTTTGTTTGGCGCAATCGGCGATTCCGCGCCCGATCGCTGGGGCAGGATGCTCATGCGCCGGGCCAAACGTCGGAGCGCAGAACGTGCAGGCGAGACGCCACGCACTTTGATGGAAATTGACTATCTGCTGATGGTCGATGACGAAGTGCGGCAGGGCGCATTGCGATTTGCGACCACGGAGGGTGGACCATTTCTTTCCGCACGTGATGCTGCCCCCATTCCACCATTGATTGACCTGCCAAAGCTGTTATCGGCTGCCGACCATGTGGTCAGCGATTCTGACAGTGATGAAGATTTGCACCTGTTGCTTGCGCCTGGCTCATCATTGGGTGGTGCCCGTCCCAAGGCTTCTGTCCGGGACAGGGACGGGGCGTTGGCGATTGTCAAGTTTCCGCACCGAGGTGATGAAATCGACACTGTGAGATGGGAGGCAGTCGCGTTGACGCTTGCTGCAAATGCAGGTCTTTCGGTGCCGAAATGGCGATTGGAGAATGTTGTCGATAAGCCGGTCCTTCTCTTGCGACGCTTCGATCGCATGGACGGCATGCGCATCCCCTTTCTGTCAGCCATGAGTATGCTTGGTGCCACAGATAACGAGGCTCGCAGCTATCTCGAATTCGTGGATGCCCTGCGTCAGCACGGGGCAGCTCCGAAAGAAGACATGCACGCCCTGTGGCGGCGTATCGTCTTCAGCATCCTGATTTCCAATACGGACGACCACCTGCGCAATCACGGCTTTCTTTATGAAGGCCCCGATGGATGGCGGTTGGCTCCGGCATATGACCTTAATCCTGTGCCTGTGGACATCAAACCACGCATCCTGACGACAGCGATCAATCTTGATGACGGTACAGCATCGGTTGATCTGGCGATGAGTGTTGCCGAGTATTTTGAACTCACGACTGATAAAGCGCGCAGCATAGTATCTGAGGTCGAAAGTGCAGTGGCCCAATGGCGAGAGACTGCAACAGGCTTGGGCTTTCGTGCCGGCGAAATCGACCGCATGGCATCAGCCTTCGAGTATCAATCATAATATGGATTACTACGGATTTATTATTCAGGGCACCATCCAACAAGGCCGGTTGAAATGATCCGTTTTGGTGTTGTCGGCTTCGGGCTTCATGCCCAAAAGAGATTGATGCCTGGCTTTCTGCAGTCTGAGAAGTGCACAGTGTCTGCACTATCCCGCCGCAATCCCGAGAAAGCGATACAGTCAGCTGAAGAATACGGTATCCCTCGCGCATTCAGTTCGACAGAGGAGCTGTGCAGTTCAGAAGAGGTGGATGCCGTATTCGTAACTTCTCCTGATGCACTCCACTATTTCGATGTGCTCTGTGCAATTGAGCATGGCAAGCCAGTGCTTTGCGAAAAGCCTATGGCCATGAACGGCAGAGAAGCAGCCGAAATGGTGACTGCTGCAGAAGCTGCCGGAGTGCTTCTGGGTGTGGCTCATGTGTTCCGTTTTGAGCAGAGCACCCGACGGTTCAGGGAGCGGATCGCCGCCGGAGATATAGGCAGACCTGTTCTGGCCAGGGCTGAATTCTGTTACTCCGTAGCCGGGCACGGACGCAAGTGGATTAATGATCCCGAGCTGGCTTGCGGTGGGCCGATCGCCGATGTGGGAGTTCACTGCCTCGACGCACTGCGGTTCGTGCTTCAGGATGAAGTGGTATCCGTTCAGACAGAGGCGGTCACAGATGAAGCTTCCAGGCCATTCGAATCGGCGGCAGTCATTTCACTGGCCTTCGGGAGCGGAGCGATCGGTGCTGTATCTGTATCCACGAGGTCAGATTACCGTACCGTTCTGGAAGTGATCGGTGAAGAGGGCACCCTGACCGCCTGTGACGGGCTGAATGTTGAACGACCTCTGGTAATCGAGTTCAGCAGAGGAACCGGTTCGGGGGATGCGGAATATGAAGAAATGACCAATCTGGATGCATACTCAAAACAGGTGGATGCCTTTGCAGCAGCTATAGAGTCGGAAACGGTATTTGAAGTTCCCGGAAGGGAGGGCCTGATCAACCAGCTCATTCTGGATGCAGCTTATTCGAGCTGGAAATCGGGACAGAGAGAAAGCATAGAAATCCCCGATTAAACTCTTCTGATGATCGGAATCCCGCCCAGCGCATGCGGAGCCGGGGCAAAGCCCACTGCAGGAAATCTACACAATCGATATCATTCATACGACAGCTTCACAGATCGTTCACCGAAACCTCTTTACTGGACTTGAAGAGCAATACAATAAACAATAGCAGGATAGTGTGGATCGATGGAGGCGATATTTGAATCTGAAGCTGGAGGGAGCAGCAGATGAGCTTCAAATGGACCATGAGCCGAAGAGAAGCGATGAGTCTGGTGGCACGTGCCGGAGCAGGGGCTGCAATAGCTGGAACCCTGCCCACAATATCGGGATGTGCACAGTTGGGTGGCGGCAGGCGTCCGAACATTCTGTTCATCTTCTCCGATGATCACGCCACGCATGCGATCAGCGCCTGCGGCTCCAGGATCAATACCACTCCCAGTATCGATCGGATCGCAGAAGAGGGAGCGGTCTTCGACAACAGCTTCTGTACCAACTCGATCTGTGCCCCCAGCCGGGCGGTGATTCTGACGGGCAAGTACAGTCATCTGAATGGAAAGCTCGACAACAGAGGCACATTCGATATGTCGCAGCAGACATTCAGCAAGCTGATGCAGCAGGCCGGGTACCAGACCGCCATGATCGGGAAATGGCACCTGCGGGCCGAACCGGAGGGCTTCGATTACTGGAATGTACTCCCCGGGCAGGGTGCATACTACAATCCCGATTTCCTGACACCGGAAGGGAGAACGCGGCATACCGGCTATGTGACCGATATCATCACCGATTTCACACTCGACTGGCTGCAGAATGGCAGGGACTCCGAAAAGCCCTTTATGGCCATGTGCCAGCACAAGGCCCCGCACAGGCAATGGATGCCCGGACCCGACCACCTCACGATGTACGAAGGAGTCAAGATCCCGGAACCGGAGACTCTCTTCGACGACTACTCCAACAGGGCCACTCCGGCTGCAAATCAGGAGATGACGATAGCCGGTCATTTCCGTCTCCTGCAGGATCTGAAGATCTCGGCGGCACCGGGGGAGCTTTCCGGTGATCAGAATCCATGGGGAACCCTGCTCAACAGGCTGAATGATGAGCAGAGAGAACGCTGGATAGCAGCGTATCAACCCAGGAACGAATGGTTTCATAGCGCGGGACTGGAGGGCCGGGCGCTGGTGAGCTACTACTATCAGCGGTACATGAAGGATTACCTCCGCTGTATCGCCTCAGTGGACGATAACGTCGGCAGACTCCTCGACTATCTGGATGAGTCGGGACTGGCCGGAAATACGATGGTGATCTACTGCTCAGACCAGGGCTTCTTCCTGGGCGATCACGGCTGGTTCGACAAGCGATGGATGTACGAAGAATCCCTGCGGATGCCCTTTATCGTGCGCTGGCCGGGTCAGATCAGACCTGGCGGCAGGATCCCTCATATGATCCAGAATGTCGATTATGCACCGACATTTCTGGATGCGGCCGGGATAGCCGTTCCGGAGGACATGCAGGGTGAGTCTCTGGTACCCCTGATGAGGGGGCGCAGGTCCATACCCTGGCGAAACAGCATCTACTATCACTATTACGAGTTCCCCGCGGTCCATATGGTGGCAAAGCATTACGGCGTACGCACGGAACGCTACAAGCTTATCTACTACTATGAAACCGATGAGTGGGAACTTTTCGATCTTGAGGAAGACCCGCAGGAACTCAACAGCGTCTACGGCGATTCTGATCGCAGTGCCATTACAGCCGAATTGAAAGCCGAGCTGAAACGCCTCCGTCTCTACTACAATGACACAACCGGCAGCGACTTCGATATGTAAGCCTGGAGACCAGCCCTCACTCGATTTCAGATGATTCTGTTGAGAGGAGCAGAGATTATCTCTTCCTGTGTTTCCTCTTCCCAGGGTGATATGAATAGAGAAGCTGCTCTTCTATCTCCGCTTCTGTAAATGCCACCCTTTTCATCTGGTTGCTGGCGAACATCGCTGCCTGGTCGCTGTGGTGCGGTGAATCCTCCCGTGTCGTCTGACCGTATGCCAGGATCGAATAAGCCCGGGGAATTTTGCCGAATTCCACCGCCAGCACCCACCCGTCACCGCTGTTTGCTGCCAGCTTGCCATCTGTATCTCTGCGGAAACTGAGGACCCTGAAGCATCCCATATTGCCGGGACCACCTCCGACAGGTACGTCCACATCACCAATCCTGACTCTGTGCACATCACCCCACGAAACATCCCAGGCGCCCCAGCGCTCTTTCGTTTCTTCTACAGCCTCCATGAAGGCCCCGACTGCCAGGTCGGTTCTGGCCAGCCCTGCAGGAGTGTTGATCGGATCTTCGGGGTCCCACATCTGAACAAAGATATCCGCATCGGATAACGTTCGTGCGTCAGGTCCTTCTCTGCTCCGCTTCTCCTCCAGGATCAACCTCGTGAGCCTGCTGTACCACCTCTCGAAGAGCACACTGCCCCTGCTTTCTGCAGAAACGGTATTGTCCCAGTCGGCTACCAGCTCGATGGCACCGCTGATCTCCGGGTCGGGATCCGATTGCCGTACCATCCGCACAAGATCATCCTTGAGGCGGTCGGCCATGAGCATCCGCATGCTGTGCTTCAACTCGATCACGTCTTCCAGGCTCAGACGCTTCTCGGGATGGATCAACTGCAGGCTGTGCTGGCTCCTCAGTCTCAACACGGGTTCCCGAATGCTCGGGGGATAGGAATTGGCATCGAGGATCTGGTTCAGGTTGGTATAGAAAGGAGGGTCGTTGCTGTTCTGCAGGTAGCCTCCGGCCGGATTCAGCAATTGGGGCAGATCTTCGTATGGGAGGAGCGAAGTCCAGATATCTGATGATCTGCTCGCCGGAACCGCCTCCTCCTCCTTCGCATCATGAGGCAGAACGGGCAGTTTCGCATTCCAGACATAGTAGATATTTCCTTCTCTGTCGGCATAGGTGTAGTTGGAGGATGAGATGGCTCTCATCTTCATTGCGTCCTGCCATTGATCAAGATCGGTTGCACGCATCATCCTCAGGAACTGCTCACCCCTGCGATACTCACCATCGTTTGCCGACCGCATGACATAGATTTTCGAACCGGTCCGGTAGATCACCGGGCCGATCGTGGTGTTCCACGACTCCCTGGTCTCGCTCTCCCCGATACCATCCCCCGACAGGTATTCAACCGTGATCTCCTCCCGTCTCAGTTGTATCGAACTTCCGTCGAACAGGTAGTTGTCGGGATTTTCAGGATCGAGATCGAGTTCGTAGATTTCATCCAGATCGGGGTAGTTGTTCGTTGTGGACCACCCGAGGTATTCATTGAATCCGCCGATAATGGAGAAGAATCCGCCGATCCGGATGTCTCCGTAGAAGTTAAGGATACCGGGTACGGTCAGGTGGATCTCGTAGTAGCCCGAAGTCCATGAAAGGTGTGGATTTCGTAAAAGAATTGCGCTGCCTGAAGTGGTTCTGGATGGCGCCAGTGCCCAGGCATTGGAACCGTCGCTGCTGCTTGCTGGATAAGTCATGGGCCCGCTGTCGATACTATTCTCTGTGATTGCATCTGAACCGTCACTTCCGGCATCCAGGGTCTGAATGAAGCGGCGGGCAAGGCTCATGTTCGGCCCCCCGACCGTCAGGGCGGCTACATCGTGACCATTGAAATCGGGTTCCGGCCAGTCGGGGAATTCTTTTCTGTTTATTACCATATAATAGTTCACACCGGCCGCAAATCCTTCGAGGATGTCCCTGACATCCTGGCTGAGAAGATGGTACGTTTCGACCGCCCTCATGTATGCCGGCTTGCGCCTGAAGTCCTGCTCCAGATTGTTGCGGTCAGCGAACATTCTGGCGGTTTCACCGCGTGCGCCGGCCAGACCTGAAGCTACCCGCACTCCATAATCTTCGAGCTGGCACCAGGCTGTTCCGAATGCAAGTGCACGCAGATTCTCTCCCTTTACGTGCGGTACTCCGTAGTGCGTCCGTCTTATCTCCACCTGTGCCGCAAGCTCCATGTACTCAGGTTGTACTTCCCATCTTTTCTGATATCCGAACAGGGAACAGCCTGACAGAAGAGAAGTGACTAACAGTAAAAACAGAAGAATACGGTGAAAGTTTCCGAGCCGATGCCCGACAGCGGTGAGATGATTCATGGAGAAAGAAGCCTTTCACAGCGGGTGGGTAACCTGCTTCAATACCATTTGTAATCTATTTGATGCGTAATTGCCAGCAGGAGGGTTGCGACACCGCCGCTCTATTGATTGTCCAGGACTTCTCTAACCTTCTGCCCCAGTTGTCTGGATGTAAAAGGTTTGGGAAGGAAGTTCCCTTTTTCAGAAATACCGTTTATCTGTTTTATAATATCTCCGGTGTATCCGCTCATGTATAGAACAGGTGTTTCCGGCATGGCCTCGTTGATTTGATTGGCGAGTTCTTTCCCGTTCATGCCGGGCATTACTACGTCTGTCAAAACAAGGTCAATTCCACTTTTACCAGACTCAACGAACTTGAGTGCTTCCTCCGGGTGACTGAAGCTCTCGACTGAATAACCAAGACCTGTCAGCACATCAACTGCCAGCTGGAGAACATCTTTTTCATCTTCGATCAGGAGTATCCTTTCATGACCTGAAGGTACGGCGTTACTTTTGACATCACCGACGGAAGGTTCAACATCTCCAGATGCCACAGGCAGATAGACTTTGAAAGTAGTACCCAATCCCTCTTCGCTATAAACATGGATCGAACCATTATGCTGGTTGACGATCCCATACACAGTTGCCAGACCCAGGCCGGTTCCCTCTGATTTTGTCGTAAAGAAGGGTTCGAAGATCTTCGCCTTTGTCTCGGCATCCATACCACACCCGGTATCCGAAACGCTGAGCATTACATATGAACCCTCTTCAAGATCAGGCCGTAAATGCGTGTAATCACTTTCGAGAAGTACCTGATCCATTGAGATTGCCAGAACACCGCCGTTTGGCATGGCATCCCTTGCGTTCACAACCAGGTTCATCAAAACCTGTTCTATCTGTCCGGGATCCGCGATTACAGGTCCGATATTCTCCTCGAGCTTGAGAGAGAACTCAATGTCCTCTCCAATCACCCTGCAAAGCATTTTTTCGATCTGGGACAGTATTTCATTCAGATTCACCAGTTGCCGCTCGGTGATCTCCTTTCTGCTGAAAGCGAGCAACTGACGAGTCAGAGTGGCTGCACTCGAGGAGGCTCTTGCGACTGTCTCCAGCTTCTCTCTCACAGGGTGATCATCCTCGATGGTCATAAGAGTCAGATCGAGGTTTCCCTTGATCACCGTCAGCAGATTATTGAAATCGTGTGCCACACCCCCAGCCAATCTGCCAATCGCCTCCATTTTCTGGGATTGGCGAAACTGCTCTTCCATGATTATCTGGTCGGTGATGTCGTGCACTGTTCCCACAGACCGGATTGTCCTGCCCGATGCATCCCTGATTTCCTCACTCATCTCACGGACGTATCGCACTTCGCCATCCGGCCTTACGATCCGGTGCACAACATCATACGGAGTGTTGTTTTCAACAGAGTCGGTATATGCCTTATCAACAAATTCCCTGTCATCAGGATGGATGGTATCCAGGAAAGCCTCGTAGGTAGCCCCGAATTCCTGAGGCTGCAGGCCAAATATCCTGTAGATTTCATCGGACCATGTAAGGACGTTTCTTTCCAGGTTCAGCTCCCAGCTTCCCAGATGGGTTAAGCGCTGTGCTTCAGCAAGACTTCTCTGGCTGAGGCTCAGTTCAACCTCGGTTTCCTTTCTTTCACGGATTCGACGGACCAGACGGGTCGTTGCACAGGTCAATCCAATAAGGCCAAGTGCCCAGAACAGCAGATGACCTATCCAGAAAGATTGAATATTCCGGCCTGCTATGGTACGGTACGGCGCCATCGGCACTGAGACGCTTATACCGCCTCTGGCATCGCCGATTGCATAGCCCTGTTGAGCATGGCACTTCAGGCAGCTCTCTTCAACGATCATGACATTCATGAATCGAAGGTATTCTTCACCGTTGAGTGAATTGATTTCACTGAATTCGGTTTCGCCTCCTTCAAACAGATTAAGTGCCCGGCGCTCCCACGGATCGGGATCGTTACCGGGACGAATTGGATTGAGACTGGTAATGTGACCCTTTATACCATATTGCCCTTCACTCAGTTCATGGACCTGCCGCGTCATATAGGCTGGATTGAGAAGTGTCAGCTTTTTCCCCGAAGGAGATGTAATGTCACGCTCCTCGATGTCTGCAAGGAAAGGATTCGGAGGGTATAGATCAGAAACCGGCACGTACACTCCGCCATAGCTGGAAGCCCACGTCCGATAGGCGAGATCTTTGTTGTATGCACCCCTGGCTTCAGAAAGTGCCAGGTCATGGATGCTCTTATTTACCTGCCTGATATTCCACGCAAGAGAAATGCTGATCAGAATAGTCCAGAAGACAGCAACAGCTGCAAAAATTGCCTTGAGATGGGAGTATCGGGTACCGTCTGTAGACATAGCCAACATTTTCTGCTCCCGGATATATAATTCCAGGGAAATATTTGAGGTCGTCGCTCAGAAGCCCAATTCCTAGATCGTAGAGGCCATTATAGCCGAGGAGTGCAGTTGGAATATGTAGGACATTTTCTGAAACTTATGTAAGTATTTGTCCTACATGGAATTCAGCTGCCGGGGATTGTTTCATCTTCACGTATTTTCGGAGCGATCCCGATACCTGTGGCTGCGCAGATCAGTGCGAATAGAAAGCCGGTGTAATTCATGACCGCCCATGGAAGGTACTGGATGGTTGGTACACCAAGAGTGGCTGCCATGAACACACCGGCGGCGCTCCACGGGATCAGTGGAACCACCACAGTTCCCGAATCCTCCGTTGTTCTGGACAGGTTCTTGGCGGCCAGATTCCGGCTCCTGAAGGCTGAGGAGAAGAGCTCCCCCGGAACAATAATTGACAGGTAGCTCGAGCCGGTAACCAGGGCAGTGGTGATGCCGGTTGCCACTGTCGAAGCCACCAGGCCGAAGGTGGTTTTTATTCTGGTCATCAGAGCTTCCAGAATGCGGTCGAGCAGGCCGCAGTGGCTCATGATTCCCGCGAATCCAAATGCGCAGAACACGATCAGGGTAACATCCATCATCGCCATCATTCCGCCCCGGGCCAGAAGGCTGTCCAGCTCGGCAACGCCGGTGGAGGGCTGATAGCCCAGAACGGTCGATTCGAGTACAACCCTGAATGAAGCTCCCTGAAAGAGTACGGCGATGATCGCGGCAACGAGGCTGGCCAGGAGGATCCCGGGCAGGGTGGGGCGTTTCCTGATGGCGAACCAGAGGATGATCGCCAGTGGTGTCAGCAGAACCAGGTTGAACCTGAAAGAGCTGCGGAGACCTTCCTGGAGGGTTCCTACGTCCACAACAGCATCCGCCGAAATACCGAGACCTGCGATCAGATAGACGATCAGGCCGAGCGTCCAGGCAGGTGCCGTGGTCCAGAGCATCCATCTGATATGGTCGAAGAGGTTCGCCCTGGCTATAATCGGAGCCAGGTTGGTTGTGTCGCTGAAGGGGCTCAGTTTGTCTCCGAAGTAGGCACCGGAGACCACCGCGCCGGCCGCAGCTCCCATGGGAACTCCCAGGCCCTGGGCTACTCCGATCAGGGCGACACCCACCGTTCCCACTGTTCCCCAGCTCGTACCTGTCGAAATGGAGATAATGGAACAGAGTATGCATGCTGTCACCAGGTAGAGACGGGGAGAGATCAGCTTGAGGCCGTATGAGACCAGCATTGGGATAGTACCGGCTGCAATCCAGGTGGATATGAGTGCGCCAACGGTGATCAGGATCATCACGGCGGGCATGGCCTTGCTGAGGGATGAGACGATCCCCTCTTCCATGTCGCGCCAGGTATATCCCAGGCGCAGAGATACGAATCCGGCTGCAGCCGCTGCTCCCAGCAGAACTACCTCTATGCGGTATCCAAGCCAGGCGTAACCGACACTCAGCAGGATCGCCATGATAACCAGAGGTGTCAGCGCCTCCACCAGTGTCGGTTTGCGAGTTTCACTCTTCATGGCCGGCCATGATATTTTATTCCGGACTTGTGCTCAAGCTCTCTTCTCGGTCTTGCTGGCTATCTTCCGGATGATTTTGTTAATTTTATTGTTCCTTATTTCTGGATGTCAGTCAGCTGAATCTGCTTTCGGTTCTCAAGAAATGAAAGGGGCAGTACATGCCTTTCGACCGGCGTGATACGAAAAGACGTGACAGGGAACGGCGCCTCGCGGATCGAAGGGCCCTCGATAGACGACAGGGGCCCGAAATCGCCGCCGCGGGTGAACCGAAAACCGTGGAAGACATAAACCAGCTACGCAGCCATATAGAGTATGAGATGTGGATGATCAAGGAGACAGCCGACTATCTGATCGAGCATGGCCAGCGGGTTGGTGAATCGGATATGAATGCTTACCTGGAGTCGTTCCTCCTGCATACGGTTACCATGGTCAATTTCTATTTCCCTCCCGGCAGAGACCGGATACACGATTTCGTGGCACACGATTTTATACCAAACTGGTCCGATCACGTGGATTTCTCAGATCAACTCAGAAGGATCAGAGAGAGTGCCGACCGCGGTCTGGGACGTCTCTCCTACAGATCTCTGGAACTGCCCACAAAGAAACAGATAGCTGCCATTAATGCCGAACTCGATTCACTCCGCTCCAGGTTCGAGCTGCTTCTGAAGACCCAGGAAGAACCTTCAGAGGAAAAGTAAGCTGGTCGGAAGCTCTTAAAACCAGACCGTAATACGCGTAACCAGTGACGCCAGACCGGGCGGGAATGCACCCTCCTCATCGCCAAATGTAAACCCGCCGTAAACAACCATGTCCGCGTTCTGAGCGATCGAGATGTCGAGTCGTGGATTCAGCACCAGCGAACCATCCGGTGTACCGAAGAAATAGAAACTTCCCGTTGACAGGTCGGTCAATGAGTTTCTCACCCCCACCAGGTACCACCACGGCCCGACCGGTTCGCCATACATGATGTACGCCAGCCAGTCGTGAACGGGGTAGGGGGTATTACTTTCGGCTCGGCCGTTGTACAGAGCTTCGGCAATCAGGTATATGCCGCTGTTCAGCGTGTAGTCGGTGCCGAATGCCATCCTGCTGAAATTGTCCTCCACTTCCATCCAGTTGTAGTTGCCTTCGAACCAGAGCCCCAGACCCAGAAACTCACCGGAGAATTCCAGTCCGGCTGCCCGGCGTCGCTGCGTATATGGAAACCAGAAATCGGGATTGAGAGCCGTGGAGTCGGTCACTGAATGAGCTGTCAACGCCACGTCGTATCCAATTGCCTTCAGGTGTGTTCCCAATCGCAGGGCGTATCCGGTGTCGGCGAAGTTATCGCCCGGGGCGGCGATCAGGGCGAGCTGTCCTCCGAAACCCCACCTGTAATCCAGCCGGAGTGCCGTCACTCCCTCCTTTTCATAGGTCGGATCGAACTGGTTCTTCCTGTGGAAGAGATCGGTGGGATTGAAACTGTAGGCCGGTCCCCACGACAGCTGCTGCTTTCCGGCCCGCAGGCGGATGCTGCCCAGCTGCCAGCTCAGATAGGCGTTGTCGAGATAGAAGCGTTCACCGGGCAGATAGAAAACAGCGGGCACGCCTGCCTGATCCAGTGCTTCCGAGACCGAGGGAGGCAGGTACGGGCTGATATCTCTTCGGACAGCAGAGTGGTACACGATGAAGTTCAGATTCCCATTGAAACTGAGCCCCTCTCCATTACCACTGCTGAAATCGAGTCTCAGCTTGGAGGCGTCCATAAGGAGTTCTTTCATCTCCTTCTGGTAGTCCACCTGGAGAGTGTGTTCATAATAACCTGCGATGCCCAGTTCCTGGCCGTAAGCTGGTCTAAATGATGTCAGCAGGCCTGCCGGGAGGAAGAACACGTATGTCATGACCACAGCCATTACCGCCCGGGTACTGCAGGAGTTCTGAAGTCTGTCCCGGAGGTTGCCAGAGAGTCTCATCGTGCCGCTCCTTTCTAACGTCCGGGAGGAATGGGGCGGGCAAGGGCCGCCATCGTGAACATCGAGGGATCGGGCTCCTGTGCAAAGGTGATCTCTGTCATCTCCATCAGTGTGCGTGAGTTCTTCACGTGGCTGACCATCTCGAACCTCATCGCAACAGTTCTGCCCTCGATTTCCTGAAAATCGCTTATATAAAGCGTCTTCAGGTGTTCACCTTCGTTGTAGTACTCGATCTGCCTGGTAAGTGCATCTTCCACTCCCGCCCATAAAATGATGTAGTCGTACGATGGTCCATCGGGTGTGGGTGTGCATTTCAGCTTAACGCATTCCACTCCCTCCAGTCGTTCGTAGCCCATGATCTCAGCAGTGTAATCTTCAGAGAAGTCTCCCGACGCCATATCCTCGTAAGAGAAATCTGAACCCTGAGCGCTCTGGCGGCGGGTGTGTCCGGCGAAATGACGTGTGAGATCGCGCCTCTTCATGTAGTACCAGATATCATCGCCGCCATTCAGCTGCAGGATCTTGTCTCCGGCCACACGCGCCGGTTCGACATAGGCCATCAGGCCCACGTCGCCTCCCTGGGCCGACCACGACCGGATCGTGAATGTGCGCTCGGCACCGGTAGAAGTTGTTATGGTCTGGCGTATTACACTATAGGAGTGATCGACTCGCTCGACATTTTCGATCCTCTCAATCCACCCGGCACCGGTCTCCTGCGCCCGAGATATCGAAGGGAGCAGGATGAGCAGGGCAAGAGAGAGCATGGCGGCAGTCGAAACCGGACTTGCCTTGAAATTACGTCCTCCGAGCAACTTCATGAGAGCCGGCAGGAATACCACGGTTGTAATGAAGCAGGTTCCGACACCGAGCATGAGGACGATCCCGAAACTCGCCATGGCCACGTGAGGTATGAAACCGAGACTGCCGAATCCAATCATTGTCGTTAATGTAGTAAGCAGGATGGCCCGCCCGACGAATCGGAAGGAATTGTAAACCCGGTCGGAGCCCGCGGATGTATCCTCCTGGAACCGGTGAATAGCGTGAACGCCATCGTCGATTCCTATTCCGAGGATGACAGGTATCGCCATGAAGTTCATGAAGTTGTACTTCATGCCAATCAGATACATGATGCCCAGCATCATTACGGAGCCACCCAGAAGAGGCAGCAGTGACAGGAGTCCGACCGGTCCCCTGAAGGTGATCAGCAGGAGCACTACTATAACCGCAAAGGCGACGATCATGCCCTTGCGTCCATCCCGGCCCGATTCGGTCAGGTAATCGAGTGTGAGCTGAGCCGTGCCGCTGATACGGGGATCGACCTCCTCCATCTGTTCGCTGAACCTCTTCAGATTCGTCTGATGCCACAGATAATCACGGGCGGTTATATTGACCAGGAACTGTTCTGATCCGTCTCGCGGGAGCAGGCTCCTCTTAAGGACATCGGGCAGGTCATCAACACCGAACCGTTCGGTATTGCTCATCCGGATCAGGTTCTCCTTCATCCGGGCGTGCCAGCTGCTGCTGACAGCTGAGCTTATCTGCGGATCGATACCGGATTCCAGAAGTCGTACAAGCGTCGGCAGAACAGCATTATCATCAATCGTATTCGTATCGCTGTCGTAGCCGGTCAACCGGTCAAGACTCCTTACAGCTCTGTCGAGACCACCGGTGAAGGCCAGATTGCTCATCAGGTCCAGATTATCTCCCAGCCTGCTGATCTCGGCAACCAGCTCTGCGTCGCTGGTGCCGGCCCGCCAGACGGGTGTTCTGGAACTCTCCGTCCGGGAGCGGAATGCATCCAGTCTGCCTGAATATTCTTCGAAACGGTCCTCTGTAGGCAGGAAATCGCTGATGGTCGACACCTCGCCGACCATTGACAGATTCTTGATACGTTTTTTCATTTCGCGGGCTTCTTCGATCGAATTGACGATCACCCAGCCTCCTTCGGTCATCGACCCATATCGCTCCGGAATTTCCCGCTGGAGCCGGACGTTTTCCAGCCCTCTCGGTTCCAGGTTCAACCAGTCGAGTTCGAACTCGTTCTTCAGACCGGTCCAGAGTGAAACTCCGATCACAACCAGAAAGAAAACCAGAAACAGACCGGAATGACGCCAGCTGAGAGCTGCAATCTTTCCGATTACCGGAAAACCTTCACTCGCTCCAGGTACTGACGAGGTCTTACCTTTTCGTTCATGACGACGACTGCGCAGCACGAGAAGCGGTGGCAGAGTCAGAAATACTGCCAATAGAGTCAGGAAGAGGCCGGCTCCGATAGTGAACCCCAGCTCGCTGATACCTTTCGTCTCACCGACAATCAGGGCCAGGAATGCGGCGGCTGTGGTAAGCCCGCCGGCCAGCACTCCAACACCGGTTCCCGAGATTGTATAGATCAGAGATTCGCGGATCGAGTGACCGCGGCTCCTCTCTTCGTAATACCGGGTGATCAGGTGAATTGCGAAGTCGATTCCAAGCCCCAGCAGTATTATCGCGAACATGGCCGTGAAGAGGTTCAGTTCTCCATATACTATCTCGAGGGTGGCAGCGGTCCATGTTATCCCGATGATAAGAGGCAGAAGAGCAACCAGCGGCAGCACCCACCCGCCGAAATTCCTGGCCAGCAGAAGATAGATGAGAACGAGAGCGACCAGCATCAGCACCGCACTGCTGGTTGTCATGGCGTCCATCTCCTCCTTCTGAAGAGGCCCGTTTCCGGTGAGTCCTATCTCGACATCCGGAAACTGCGGCCGCAGCTCAGCCAGGAGTTCCTGAACCTGGACGGTCATTTCCATCAGGGGATCGATCTCCAGGAGAGGATGGAGTGGAGTACAGAGGATGAGCATCATCCCGCGATCGAGGCTCAGAGCCCATGGATCCCCTGCGATCATTGCATCAGCCGCCTCTTCGACGGAGGCGTAGTCTTCACCTGCAAATCGCGCCGCAAGGATCTCCAGCGAGCGCTCCATGCCGTGCATCGACTGAGCTATCTCCACCTCATCGTTACGCAGGTTCTCTTCACTGTCGGTATACTCCCGCTCGAAACTGTCATTGATACCACGCAGGATACCGACCAGAGAGGGATCGGAGAGCTGGTCGATTGTGCGGTCCAGGTCCTTCTCCTCAACCAGCATCAATCCATGATCGATAAAGTAATCGAGAGGTATGGTGCCCTGGACGTTATAGAGGAGATCGAGAGCTTCCAGGCGCGGGATTATCACCTGGGCAGCCTCTACCATCCTGTCCCTCTCACCTTCCAGCACTACCACCGTGTTCGCCTCACCAAAGCGTTCAGTTACTTCCAGGTATGATTGGACAGCCGGTGAATGCGCAGGAAGCATATCGACAACATTTGTCTTCATCTCGAGTCCCCGGGAGATGAATGCTGCGATAATGGTGATCACGATCACAGTGATCAGTATTCGCCAGGGGTGGTCGTCACTGATCCCTGCCAGCAGACCGCCGATGTTTTTCAATATCTTTCTCATGATCCCAGCCCTCCTTTGTCTTCCTCGTCTGCCTGCTTTTCTCTCTTTTCCAGAGCCTTCTTCAGGAAGTCGACAAAGGTCAGTGTGAAGCGTTCTCTTTCCGGTTTGTCCATCTCCTGCCAGTGTGCCCCCAGCCAGCGGTCGTGAACGCTGTCGAGGGCCATCAGCAGTTCCATCTCAAGTTCTTCGGGCAGATCTGTGCGCATTGCACCTGTCTCACGACCGTACCGGATCAGTCCCCTGACCCACTCCATTGCTTCGGTGAAAACCATACCCAGGTGCCCCGACTTGCGCATCTCTTCGGGCAGTTCCCAAACCGAGCGCCCGAAACCGAGCATCCAGGGATGGATCTCCAGATCTACAAAGGGGTGGAGGTAAAGTTCTTCGATCTTCTCCCAGAAAGTTGCTGTGTTGAAGGCCGAGAGAGCGAATTGGGGTACGTCGATGAACTGCAGCCAGTAGTGCCTGACTACCGTTGCGATAAGATCTTCCTTATCCTCGAAGTAGTAGTAGGCGGTTCCCTTGCTGATGCCGGCCCGCTCCAGGATCCTGTTCATGGAGGTTTTCTCATAGCCGTTGGCCGCGAATTCTTGTGCGGCAGCCTCCAGAATCAGTTTCTTCTTGTCTTTGGGCATCTTTTCGAATCGTGGCAGAGGCATCTGAACGCTCCTCGTTTTTTCTTGCCTGTGCTCGTTTTTCCGTAGACCTGTCGGTGTATACGAACTGGTTATACTTAATGTTTCGACCACATGGTTTATAATTATAATTCTGCTTCAGTCAAGATCAAAGAAGATTGCATCGGAGCTGTACAGGCAGTTCATAAATGATAATCCGTAGAATAACCGCTATCGGGAGAATATCTTGACATCGTCAACCGGTGGCATAAGATACCCATCGATCATACTTATCAAGCCGGAAGGAACATGCCATAGAAGACCTGGGCAGGAAGATCGCTGAGAAGGGATTGAGCATAGGTGCAATAATGCTCAATCCCGATAATCCCTTCCAGTGGGCATCCGGTTACCGCATGCCCGTATATAACGACAACCGGATGTTCCTCTTCTTTCCTGAAATCAGGGAGACAATCGCCACCGGCCTTTCGTATATCATTGAGACAGAAGCGATATCCTTCGATGTGGTTGCCGGCACAGCCACTGCAGGGATCCCTCACGGTACTACTCTGGCCGACATGCTGCGTCTGCCTTACATCTATATCAGGGATAAACCGAAGTCACACGGGTTGAGAAACAGGATCGAAGGGATTGACGCCGAATCAGATCTGGGTGGCAGGGAAGTGATCGTCATCGAGGACCTCATTTCAACGGGCGGAAGTTCGGCTGCTGCTGTTGAAGCCGTGCGCGAGGCGAACGGATCGTGCAACTGGTGCCTGGCTATTTTCAGCTATGGGCTCGACAGGGCAGAGGAACACTTTTCGGCTCTCCAGCCCCCCTGTCAGGTGAGGTCTCTGCTGACCTTCGATACCCTGCTCGATGTGGCTTCCTCGGGCGGATATCTCACGGATGAGCAGATCTCAATGCTGGCAGAATGGCGGGCAGATCCATTCAACTGGGGAGAGAAGCACGGCTTCCCCCGGGTAGATTAAAGAGAATCCAGGCTATGACAGACCTTTCAGCAAAGGAACAGAAGGCCAGGGAGATAGTCTGCCTGCCTCTCGATGGACTCCATTCAATTGATGCTGTCAGGGATCGGGTGGAAGAACTCAGTCCATTCGTGGGGTTCTTCAAGGTGGGCAAGGAGACCTTCACCCGGTTCGGACCGGATATCGTCAATATCGTGAAAGGGCATGGGGCCGGAGTATTCCTCGATCTCAAATACCACGATATCCCCAGCACCGTTAAGGGGGCTGCCCGGGCCGCCGCCGAGCTCGGTGTTTCTATGTTCAATGTTCACGCCATCGGTGGATTGACGATGATGAAGGCGGCGATGGAGGGTATCGATGAGGCGGATATAACCGGCGGTGGAAGGCCGAAGATTGTGGCCGTAACCGTACTTACAAGCATCGACCAGGAGATCCTCAATCTGGAGTGCGGGATACTGGGCAGTGTCGAGGATCTGGTTTACCGACTGTCTGAACTGACCGCTCAGGCCGGTCTGGACGGGATCGTCTGTTCCGCCGTGGACCTTCCGGTTCTGAAGGATTCCATGCCATCCGGATTCATGTTTGTAACTCCGGGTATCAAGGGGACCACAACAGCCGCCGGCGAGGATCAGAAGAGGGTGCTGACGCCGGGCGCCGCAGTACAGGCGGGTTCCACAATGCTGGTGGTCGGAAGGGCTATTACCGGTGCGGATGACAGAACAGCTGCGGCCCGCGAGGTGCTGGACGATATCGTGAGAGTGCTGGAGTGAACGGGTCTCCATGATCGAATTCCTGGGCAAGAAGGTGCGGGGCCGCTTCGGACTGCCTTCAGGTGTAATCGCGACCAACAGCGATACCGCCGGATGGATGATCCGGAATATCCCGCAGATCGGATTCTTCAACGGCAAGAGTACAACTATCGAGCCTCGCCAGGGCTATGACGAAGACATCCTGACCCAGCCGGCACCAGATTCTTTATGGAACGCGGTCGGTTATGCCAACCCGGGTCTCGAAGCGATGGTGGAGGCTTTCAGGGAGTTGAAAGAGGCATTCCCACCCGATGTTTTCCTGATGCCTCAGATCGGCGAAAGCAGTGCTGAAAGTTTCGAACACTGTGTGACCGAGTTCGACAGAGCAGGGGATGCAGTTGACGGGATAGAGATCAACCTTTCCTGCCCCCATGTCGAGAAGGGGGGCATCCTGATCGGGTCTAATCCCGAAAGTGTTCACAGCATAGTGTCGGCATCCCGGCGGGCGACCGGAAAGCCTCTGATTGTGAAGTTGAATGCGGGCGTTCACAGGCTGGAGGAGGTCGCCCTGGCTGCTGTTGATGCCGGTGCGAACGCTCTATCTGCCATCAATTCACTGGGTGGGCCGAACCCGGAGCTGAGCAACCAGTTCGGCGGTCTCTCCGGAGCGCAGGTTTTCCCTGCAACCCTGGAGACGATCCGGAAGATCAGGGGTGTTGTGGATCTGCCCTTCCTGGTGATGGGCGGGATCAGGGGCGCAGCCGACATCAGGCGTCTCGATGAGATCGACAGTTCTTTTCTCTACGCGATCGGTTCAACTCTGGGCGGTCTCGACTCCGAACAGATAAGGCAGTACTTCCACCAGCTCGAGATCGATCTTGCAGAAGGGACCGATCTGGCATCTGAAATGACGATGTCAGAGATGATGATGGATTACCGTCCCTTTGTGATCTCGGAGACCGTCGAATACAGTCCAACACTCAGACTGATCAGGTTCCATCAGAACCTGGATGCCGAAGTCGGTCAGTTCGTCTTCCTGAAGCTGGGGAGGGGGCTCTCCAAACCATTCTCGGTTGCAAGGGATCGAGACTGTCTGGAACTGGTGGTGCGGAAGGTCGGGAAGATGACGGCCAAATCGTTCGATCTCAAACCGAATGATGTGGTTCGGATCAACGGTCCATTCGGTAAACCGTTCCAACTCCCCGCCGATCGGCTGGTCATATTCGTAGGTGCCGGAGTCGGTATAGCACCGATCCTGCATGCAGCCGAGCATCATGACGGCCCCTGCCGCTTCGTCATAGGGGCGGTGACGGCGGACGAGCTGGTCTACCTGGATGATTTCAGGGAAATGGGCGAGGTGGCATATTCGACCGATGACGGAAGCGCCGGCTTCCACGGATTGGTTACCGAACTTCTGGATGAAGTGCTCGCTTCAGAAAGACCGGAGAATCCCTGTTTCTATACATGCGGTCCCGAGACAGCCATCAGGGGGGTGGATGAGATCGCCCGCAGGTATGCACCCCCCGAAGATATCTATCATCTGGTCGAGCGGATGACCAGCTGCGGCATCGGAATCTGCGGCAAGTGCTCCATCCCTTCGGGGGAGCGGGCGTGTGTGGACGGACCGGTCTTTACAGCAACCGAGTTCACACCCGGGGACTATATGAGGGATAAGAGTGGAGCGAAGATCCCTGCCCACTGAAGCCTCATATTAGTTTCTGTTGCCTTCCATGGCTACAGGGCTACCTTTGCGTAACTGTCAGATTCTCAATTCTCAGGAAATTTGTGTGAAACAGTCAGATAAAAAGGTCAGTGAAAGCAGTTCCAAAGAGGAAACCGCCCATCCTCCAAATCGCCTTCTTGAAGGGGGAAAATTCGTACTGTGGGTTGTCGTCATCACAATGGTGCTCAGAGTTTCCGTTGCAGAGGCCTACCGTGTTGAAATGTCATCGATGGAGAATACGCTTCTTCCCGGCGATACGATTCTTGGAAATAAGTTCCTGTATGGCGCCAGATTGCCCCTTATCGGCCTGCGTCTTCCGCCCATCCGAAACCCACGGCCCGGAGACATTATCGTTCTGCAACACCCCGTAGAGATCGGTCAGAGATTAATCAAAAGGGTGATAGCAGTAGAGGGGCAGGTGATCGAGATCCGCGACAAACAGCTCTATGTGGACAACCAGCCGGTCCCGCTGCCAGACAGGGGCAAGTTCGTGGACAGCAGGGTTCTGCCCAGGGGAGTCTCGAATCGAGACAACTTCGGGCCGCTTACCGTACCTGATAAGAGTCTATTTGTGATGGGTGACAACAGGGACATTTCACTCGACAGCAGGGGGTGGGGATTTGTGGGTCGTGACAAAGTGCTCGGTCTGGCTATAATCATTCTCTACTCGTGGGACCACGATCCAACAGAGCCTTTCTGGGAAAGGATACGCTGGAGCCGCTTTGGTCACATTCCAAATTAACCGCTTTGCAGCAACCGCTTTCTTCATGGGAGGAGTGATACGATGTTGAAAGGAATGCTGATTCTCAGTACAGCCGTAGTAGTGCTGGGTGCCTATTCCGTGCCATCAACGGCTCCGCAGGTGCAACCGGACAATCCCCTGTTCGGCGAATTCAATACTCCATTCGAGGTGCCTCCCTTCGATCTCATCAGGGAGGAACACTTCCTCCCGGCATTCAAAGAGGGGATAGAGAGAGAGCGGGAAGAGGTCAAAGCGATTACTGCGAACAGTGAAGCCCCGACTTTCGCCAATACGATCGAAGCCCTCGAATACAGTGGGGCGTTTCTGACCCGCGTTGACAACATCTTCAGCAATCTGACATCGGCCCAGACCAATGATGAGCTGCAGGAGATCGCCCGCGAGGTGACACCACTGCTCTCAAAACACTCGGATGACATTCTCCTCGATCCCGGATTATTCATGCGCGTCAAGAGTGTCTTTGATCAGAAAGATACCCTCAATCTGTCACCGGAGCAGGAGCGATTGCTGGACATGTACTACAAACGGTTTGTACGCGGCGGGGCGAATCTGGGTGAGGCTGAAAAGGCCAGGATGAGAGAGATCAACGAAGAGATCTCCATGCTCACTCTCGAGTTCGGCGAACACGTTCTGGAAGAGAACAACAAATTCAAAATGGTCCTGGATAACAGGGCCGATCTGGCCGGTCTGCCCGATGCTGTCATTTCTGCTGCAGCCGAAGCCGCAGCCGACCGAGGGCATGACGGAAAGTGGGTCTTCACGATACACAAGCCGAGCCTGATACCCTTCCTGCAGTTCTCAGAACGCCGCGACCTGCGTGAGATCATGTTCAAGGCCTATATATCCAAGGGAGCTAACGGTGACGAACTGGATAACAGGTCGGTTCTCTCGCGTATTGCCGCTCTCAGAGTTGAGAGGGCCAATCTGCTCGGCTATCCGACCCACGCTGATTACGTGCTGGATGAGAACATGGCGAAGGTACCCGGCAATGTATACGACCTGCTGAATCAGCTCTGGGTACCGGCACTGGCCATGGCTCAGCGGGAAGCACGGGACATGCAGGCGATGATCGATGTTGAGGGCATGGATTTCAACCTGGAGGCATGGGACTGGTGGTACTATGCCGAGAAGATCAAGAAGGAACGCTACGATCTGGATGACGAGCAGCTGAGGCCTTACTTCATGCTCGACAACGTACGGAACGGAGCTTTCGACCTGGCCGGCAGACTGTTCGGGATCACCTTCGAAGAGATCGTGGACATACCGAAATACCACGAAGAGGCAAGGGCTTTCGAGGTCAGGAATGCAGACGGGAGCCACCTCGGTGTTCTCTACACCGACTACTTCCCACGGACCGGCAAGCGGAGCGGAGCGTGGATGAACTCCTTCCGTAAACAGATGAAGATTAATGGCCGCAACGTCACCCCCGTTATCATCAACTGCGGCAATTTCTCCCGGCCGACAGGTGATAAACCCACTCTGATCAGCCTGGAGGAGGCCCTTACTCTCTTCCACGAATTCGGTCATGCCCTTCACGGTCTGCTTTCAGACTGCACCTATCCGTCACTGTCGGGTACCGCGGTGCCGAGGGACTTCGTCGAGTTACCCTCACAGATCATGGAGAACTGGGCGACCGAACCGGAAGTGATGAAGTCGTACGCCAGGCATTACCTGACGGGAGAACCGATCCCCGATGAACTGATCGAGAAGATCAGGAATGCCAGCCTCTTCAACCAGGGATTCGCCACCGTCGAGTACCTGGCGGCATCCTTCCTCGACATGGACTGGCACACCCTGACAGAAGCGGTGGAACTGGATGCTGACTCCTTCGAGAACAGATCGATGGAGAAAATCGGTCTGATTCCCGAGATCGTGGCCCGTTACAAGAGTCCCTTCTTCAACCACATCTTTTCGGGTGGTTACTCCTCCGGGTACTACAGTTATATCTGGGCGGAAGTGCTCGATGCAGATGCTTTCCAGGCGTTCAAGGAGACCAGCCTGTACGATCAGGAGGTCGCCCGTTCATACAGGGAGAACATTCTTTCGAGGGGTGGCACTGAAGATCCGATGACGCTCTACGTACGGTTCCGTGGTGCCGAGCCGAGCATCGATGCTCTCCTGGCCCGGAAGGGATTCAAGTAGGGTAGGTAAGTGTAATTACGGAAAGGATCACCTGGCCTGGTATCGGTCTGCCTGATCGAAGAAGATTACTGCTCTGTACCCGGCGCCGACCACGGCACCGTGGACAGCTCCAGCTGGGATATAAAAAGAATCACCCTCTCTGTACGTATTCTCCACGCCGTCCACCGTGAGTCTGAGTTCGCCGGCAACTACCAGTTCCCACTGAGAGGCATGACTGTGTTCGGGAACTACCGTCTCATCTTCGAATCGAACGAAAGCCGTCTGGTGGTCTTCACCCTGCAGCAGATGTCCCGAAACACCTTCGAAAGGAATATCGAGCTCAGGCAGTCTTGTTATGAATTCAGGAAAGTCATCCATTTCGATTTCCTTTCAACCCGCTACAGTTTTCCCAGAAGGGGTTCCAGGCCGGTCCACATTCTCCGGAGGGCATCGCGGGTCTCGTTCAGAGCCTCAAAACCCTCAGGTTCGACCCGGTAGTATCTGCGGGCCATTCCGCTGCGCGGTGCCGGATTAGCGCTTTTCACAGAGGAGAGGAGCCCCTTGCTTTCGAGACGGTCGAGAGTAGTATAAACAGCCCCCCTCGAAACTGCACGGCCGGTCTGGCCCTCGATTTCCCGGCGGATCGCGACTCCATAAGCCTCTGATTCGAGGCGGAGAACGGCCAGCATGACCAGCTGTTCAAATTCACCCAGTCCTGCAGTATTACCCATGGAATCCCTCTTCAGGAAGTTTCAGGATGTCTACAATGTATACGTCCTGTATGTCAATATGTTGCGCTGCAGCCTGCTATTTAAACGAGATATCCTGAATAAGATTTGCACCTTTCAGGTAGTATCGGGTAGTGCACTCCAGAAACCGGGGGTGCCGCCGACTCCGGTTGCATGTGGTCCTTGAAATAATGCAGAGTTAAACAGTACTCGAAATGTGCCGAAGGGCTGGCCTCTCCACTGCGGCTTGAATCCGATTAGTACAACATGCCCATTACCGTGTTTTACATCCAGGGCAGCTGCATACCCGTTAAGGTGCTCCTCTCCCAGTAAGAAACCCGAAAGCAGGGGGGAACCCGACTGTTGATATTTGGCCAGGGCAGTACCTGTAAAGCCTTCTGTTGTATTGAACACCGGGCTCTGGCTGAAAAATATCTTTGCCTTCGAAGGCATGCCGGCCATCACTGGATGAGCTGGATCGACAGTCACTTCAAGTATCGATCCGCCTGCGGAAAACGCGTCTCGAGCGAGCCCTCTGGTCACGTCTTTTACAGGAAGATTGAGTTCATCGATCGCGAACCTGCTGCTGCCGTTCATACATACGAGCGTACCGCCAGAGCGGATGAAAGCATCCAGGGCGCGTATACCCTCCTGGCCGATTCCGCCCTCATATTGTACCGGCACCGAACCTTTTCCGTATCCATTCATGATCGTACGCGAACCGAAATCGGCGAATATGATGACATCGTAATATTCCCGGAGATCACCACTGCGGAGATTGGAATTCCGGATACTGCTGAAATCGAAATCGTATTGTTCGAGCAGCCATCTGGTCCAACCCTCGTCCATGCTGGGTGACCAGGGACGGTAGAGACCGATTCGCGGTTTCGTCATGACCAGACCAGAAGTTTGTGTGCGCTCAGCTCTCAGTTGCAGGGACTCGACCATCTCGTCGACCAGCTGCCGATTCAATCCAGTGATTATAAATCGACCTTCCGAACCGGGTTCCGTTTCATCAGCCTCCCCTGGTACGAACCTCACTGCCCCCCCTTCACGCCAGGCGATGTTGACTGCACGAAATGCGTTATTCTGTGAAGCATCGACAGAGACAGCCGATCCGGAGCCCGTCAACCTGCCTGCAGGTGGCAGGATTCCAGCCGCAACGGTATCAGTATCGAATCCAGGACCCGGCACACTGTCGAATGGAGAGACATCGATTCCCGGATCGCCTTTACCACCTCTCGCTGACATCCAGTCCAATCCTTCACCTTCAACAACTCTCATCGAATTCAGAACATCATCATTGAGGGGTTCAGATGCCTCTACTACCCGGACATCGAACTGATAGGGCAGGGTCCAGCCCGAAACATCGTACGGTCTCTTGGGGGGGCCGCCTGAATACTCCCGCAGGTCAGGATATACCTGGACTTCCATTAGAGTTCTTGCCAGCTCGCCATACTCCTGATTCATCGGAATCACCCAGGTGCCGGCCGGATACCTGATCCCTTCAGAAACAACTTCACTGCCCAGTTGGCAGACCCTGATGCCGTTGAATGCCAGGCGGCGCAGGAGTTCCACCGGTGCAACTGGATCGCGCTGGTCCTGGAGAATGAAATACGCATAAGGCGGCTCTTCGGAGTATTTACGGATCGCATCCCTGCCTGCCTGATAACGGTTGTAGAGCAGGTCGAACTTATACTTGGCTGCAAAGTCAAGCACAGCCGTCGAAGCTGTCACCATATATTCGACAGCGTCCCGGAGCCTCCACCAGCCTCCCGGCCAGGGGCTCGAATACAATGACTCCGGTTGTTGCCCGCTGCTGCCGCCCGGCAGTTCGGAAGGGCTGTAAAAGCGCGGTGTTGCGTATCTGAACAGGGCAGTTTCAGTCCAGAATGCCGCTACGTTCTGCAGCATCGGCAGATAATCGATGTATCCGGGGTACCAGGCGTCGAAAGGTGCCATATGGGTTGCCCCGACCTGTCCTCTTTCCTCCAGTGCCTGCGCCATCAGCATCCCGATGGTGTTGACGGTGCGTGCCATCAGCGGATGGACCCTGTTTCCGACCGGATCATCGAATGGGGGCAGCCAGATCCTGCTGGGGAAGGGAGCTGTCTGATGGTGAACATAGATGATCTGAGGTTCCCAATACCGCCATGTCCTGCCTATGACCCGGGATTCGATCATATTGAGCATGTAGGAATCACGGTTGTTATCGTGACCGACGTACTTCTGATAGAGCTGCGGCATTGACGAGGTTTCGTAAGGAGTGCCCAGATTCGATTCGTACCATTCTACAACCATGGTCTGGCCATCAGGATTAAGCGTTGGCCACAGCATGAAGATCACATTCTCCAGGATGGCCTCGATCTCATCGTCATCTTTGGATGACAATAGATCGTAGGCAAGCTGGATAGTGTGCTGGTGGGATGCGACCTCGGATGCGTGAACGGCTCCGTCTATATGGACTATCGCCCTGCCTTCCATGGCGAGCTGTCCGGCTTCCTCATCAGTCAAATCATAAGGATGGGCCAGACGAAGTGATATCTTCCGATATCGCTCGACGTCAGCGAGATTTTCAGCTGAAGAAATCAGTGCCAGATAGAATGGACGACCCTCCGAAGTCCTGCCGACATCCACCAGCTGCAGCATGTCAGTGGCAGCATCAAGCCGTTTGAAATAGGCGATCGACTCTTCATAAGTAGCCATTTCGAAATCAGCGCCAACCTGGAAGCCCAGTACCGATTCAGGTGTGGGAATGACCGAGGATTGTCCGAGAATGACCGAATTCCACGAAAAAGATGCCAGCAGGAGGATCGCAGCAGGAGGCACGGTTCTCCGAAACAGTGTTTTCTCCATTAAATACCGCCCTTTATGTGGTCTCTGACCCATGACTGCAAAAGAATGTAATATAGTACTCTATCACAACGGGCCGGATTTACACGAGACATATATGGGAACAGATCCTTCTGTTCACGGCATTCTCAATGAATCTGATTGGGGCAGGCCGGCAGAATGCGCCTCGGTCAATTGCCCAACTGCTCCCGTTAACAGCCGCTGAAAATCGGAACAGGTTGATGACAGGACGATTCTGGCACTCCAGGTTATTTGAATCTGTTACATTACCTTATGAAGATTCTGGATCTGACAGCCGGTTCCAAGAATGAAAATCACATTCGGTTCCTTACCCTGACAGCCAGGATACATCTTTTCAATACGATGCTTGAATTCTGGAAGAAAAATTTCTGACATGGATGACTCCTATTCCCGGTTCGCCCGGTACTACGATCCCATAATAGGGAAGGTCAACCGAAAGCTCAGATCCATAGGATTGAGAATCCTGCCTCCCCGACCGGGGATGCACGTTCTCGATGTTGGATGTGGTACCGGGCTGCTGCTTGAAGAATATCAGGAAGCAGGATGCCTGGTCACCGGTCTCGACTCATCACCGGCGATGCTGGGGATTGCCGATAGACGGTTGGGCGACACAGCTGATCTTCTACTGGGCAGTGCTGCTGAAATGCCCTATGCAGAGGACACTTTCGACCTTATTACAGCCTCCCTGATCCTGCACGAACTGGCTCCAGAGGTACGGATCGCGGTGCTTGGCGAAATGAGTAGAGTGCTCAGGCAGGATGGACGCATTCTGATTACAGACTACCATCCCGGCCCTGTCAAACCGCTGAGAGGTTGGATGACAAAGATCGGCATCACAGTTGCGGAAACCATTGCCGGTGGTGAGCACCACAGGAACTATCGCCATTTTATGGCCAGTGGCGGTATATACCCCCTCCTGGATGAACACCGGCTTTCAATTGAGGCACAGAAGATAGTCGGAGGAGATACAATAGGATTGTATGTCCTGGCAACCTCTTAGGCGGATTTACTCGACCGGCATCTCAGGCATTCCCTGAAGGGCGCTGGTGGATCGCACCGATTGAAGCCTTCAAATCAGATTACCAGTCGTGCCTATTCCAGCACATGAATGTTCCGGGGCTCGCAGATATCCTTGAGAGCCCTGGGCCAGACAGTTACGCTCACCTCACCCAGATGGGCGGTACGGAGCAGGTACATGTAGGTTCGTGACTGACCGATGCCGCCACCAATGCTCAGCGGTATCTCATCATTCAGAATCGCCTGGTGGTAGGGCAGCTGCAGGAAGTCTTCCTGTCCCGACAGCTTCAACTGGACCTTCAGCGTGTCCCTGGTGACGCGAATGCCCATTGAAGTAAGTTCGTGCCGACGCCGTGTTACCGGATTCCAGACCAGGATGTCACCGTTGAGGCCGTGGCACACTTCACCTTTATAATCCACGGTCTCGGTTACCCAGTCGTCGTAGTCAGCGGCACGCATTTCATGCGGATAACCGTCTTTCAGCACCCAGCCGATCCCGATGATGAAAATGGCGGGCGCAACTTCCGTGATCATTTTCGTCTCGCGCTGCTTTCTGGGCAGGTCGGGGTAGCGGTCCAGAATCTCCTCGGCATGAAAGAACTGGAGTTCCTCAGGGAAGTCGGGATACATGTCGGTCCGCAGTGCCGGAAACTGCTCCTGGGCGGACTTACCGGCGCCGTAGAGGACCTTCCATATCTTCCGGACCACATCCTTGAGGAAGTCGAGGTTACGATGCTCCTCGGTAATCGCCATCTCCCAGTCCCACTGGTCAACGTATGCGGAGTGGTCGTGGTCCAGAAAATAATCCTTCCTCACGGCCTTCATGTCGGTGCAGATACCTTCACCAACAGCGCAATCGAACTGCTTGAGCGCCATACGCTTCCACTTTGTTGCTGCCTGTACAACCTGCGCCTGAATCGGTGATTCAAGGCCGAGACCGCAGGGGAACTCAACCGGTGTTCTCGATCCGTCACGGTCGAGATAGTCATTTACTCCGCTGTCACGATCCACGATAAGAGGAACCTGAACCATGTGCAGATTCAGTTCCCTGCACAGGTTCTCCTCAATGTAGTTCTTCATCGTAAAGAGAGCCTGCATGCGCTCAAGCGGTGTCTGCAGGGGCTCATAATCGTCGGGTAATATCCTAGCCACTTCCGGATAGGTGCTGATTCCTGGTCCAGCTAGATCTGCTGTCTTGTCTGTGTTTGCCATCAATGAATCTCCTTTGAACTGCTCCTGCTCTCTTTTCAGGGGCGGGATGAATTCAGTCCCGCCCGGGTAATGATGTCCCCGCGATCGGAAAGCCTGTTGCCCTCCGACATCAGGGTGAACCCGAAAGGAATCGGGCAAAAATATCACGGCCAGGGAGAGAAGATCTTCTTCCAGAGGAATGAACGCGTATACATGAACGGAAATATATCGGGGGCTGCGGTTTTGTCCATCCCCATAAGCGACCGGAGATGGCACAATAACGCAATCGGACGAACGGCCGTAATTTCAGCTATTCCAATCTCAGGCATTCCAGGGGATCGAGCCGCGATGCGCGGATTGCCGGGAGAAGAGTTGAGATCCCGGCAATCAGCAGTATCAGGGTGGTTACTGAAATCAGTGTGATCGGATCAAATGGTGATATCTCATAGAGCTGGCTTCTGATAGTTTCCACCAGCAGCAGTGCAATCAGCAATCCCGTCGCTGTTCCGAATAACGCCAGTCTTAAACCCTGTTTCAGTATCATCTGGATCAGGCTATTGCCCGATGCACCACAGGCCATTCTGACACCGATCTCACGGATTCTCTCACCGACCATCTGAGACATGACTCCATAGATACCGAGAGAGGCCAGGGTGACGGCAAAAACAGCAAAGAGAACAAGCAGTAACATAGTTGTTTTCCGGTCGCCGATCGAAGCTGCAATAAGATCCTCCATCACCGCAATATTCGCGACAGGTTGATTCTGATCCATGGAAAGCACAGTTCCCCGTAAGGCAGAAACAAATTCAAGGGGATCCGATTCCGTGCGATGGAACCTCCTCAGATTCTTGTTTTCCCTACAATGTCTATGAAAAAAGGGAACAGGAAGTTACATATTTCCCTGCAATGTACTGGAATAATATTTCTGCGGGATCAGTCACTGAAGCTTCTGGGTTTCGACAGTTGAGTTGGAGTAGGATACCTGATAATGGACAGATCGAATACCGGCATAACGAGCGATTTGAAGGTCTACGGCGATGGCTCTCCAGGGGGCAAGGGGATCGGCCTGATAATGATAAGTGAATGTTCCATCCCGCAGATCGAGAAAATCCAGACACGGATATTGAGTACTGCCTTCTACGACCACTTCCTGGGACGGGACAGGAGATTCACCGAAAAGGAGATGAATACTATTCGAGCGGTTGTCGAAGAGCTGGACGATGGTCCGATCAGTGTCCGTTCTTCTGCCACCGATGAGGCCGGAGGTGAAGAGAGGGAGGGGGATCATCTCCACGCCGGTGAATATCTTTCGTTCATGCTCCCGAATAATCAATCCGATCCCGAAGTGCGATTCCAGCAGGTACTCAAGGCAATAACATACATTTACGATGATTTCATCGACAGGCAGACTACTTCCAGTTCCGAGAAGATGGCGATCATTATCAATCCAATCCCGGGTGTCTTCGATAATACCAATGCCGGACCCTGTTTCTACCCGTGCATCTCGGGCGTTGCGAATTCTTACTTTCCATATGCTCTCAAAACGCAGGATCCGAATGATGGATTCGCACGGATCGCTTTCGGGCACGGCTACGCCGCCATTCTGGATGATTTCCCGATAGTCTCCATGGCGACCATAAGAGATCCCATCCCGCTCGAACTGCTCCAGAGCGGAAACCGTCAGCAGTATTTCTATGCGCTGAATATGGCTCGGGATTCGGAACTCACCGGTGATGAACTGGCTACCATGCAGATTCTGCACGCCCGGTTCGCCGACCAATCGGTTATCCATTTGCTGGGAGTGAAGGAGAACCGGATTTCCCTGGAGAACCTCATCCGGGAGGATCATTTCAATTTCAGGACCACGCTGGTTGAGATAATGGAAGCGATCAAGGCACGCATTATTCCTCACTTCCAGATCGAATTCGTCTTCAACCTGGATCATTCAGAAAAGGATCCGCAGGAGGGTGTGTTCCACATCGTCCAGCTCACTCTCCTGCCGGAACTGCAACGGGATGCAGTCCAGATTCCATTGAATGCTGCAGATTCGCTCCTATCTATCACCAACTCCCAGGGACATGGCATAACCAGGGGAATACGGTATGCTGTCGTGGTCTCGCCCTTTATCTATTCTCAGGAAATGAATGACGAAGTTCGACAGGGGATTGCAGAGATCAACAGCCGGATGAAGGAGATGAATGAGCGCTATGTTCTGATCGTACCGGGTCGATTGGGCAGTGCCAACCGGGACTGGGGTATCTTTGTCCAGTACAGGGAGGTTAGCCAGGCCGCCGCCATTTTCGAATACGGTGTCGATATCGCAGGGCGGGAGGAACCATTGACGGAAAGAGACACTGTCACCGGCGGAATTTACGGAACCCATTTCCTATATTTGATTCAGGGCCGTCACGATGAGGAGAAGAAACGGATGCAGACCCGGATGTACGGCACTCAGGGTACCCATTTCCTCACCAACCTGGTGGCCAACAATACCGTATACGGGTTCATCGCACCTGCCGAAGACTACCTCGATCCATGGTTCTTCACCTCGGTCAATCCCGGTGAACCAATCTCTCAACTGGAATTTCCCGTACCGGTGACAGTATATGCGGATTCAATCCGCCAGTTCTGCAAGGTGATCCCCGATCATGCCCACTGAGGAACAGAACAGGGAAAATCCCTTCGTCCCGCGGATAATAAATCCGATCAAGATCGACCATGCAGTTGTCTTTGCCGGAGAAACACTCATCCGGGATGCAGCACCGCTGCTGGTTGAGGATATGCCCTGGATAAAGATCGATGTCTGTCACGATCCCGGTACGGCTGCCCGGTTCGTTGCCGATGGTGCGGCAGTCTTCATCTTCGACGATACAGCTCTACCGCTGGTCGATACCGATACGATCCGTAAGAACAATCGTGATGCCGTAATCGTGCTGCTCTCTGCAAATCCCTATATCCAGTGCTCTCCTCCCGGACCCGCCCTTGAGAGATACCCCTACACGGGCAGGGCCGATCTCGTGTTTGCATACGATACAACCGAATGCGTTCCCCGCACCGTCATCACACCGGCGGTCAAAGCGGCCGAGGACCTGATTAATATCCGGACCACATCCCTTGATGTCCGTCGTTTCATCTTCCTGGTGGTTGATGATGAACCGCGCTGGCTGTCTCAATTCCTGCCTGTTCTCCACAGTATCATCGCACAGCGTGCCGATGTCATGGTCACCCGCACTTACGAGGATACCCTGCAATTCCTTTTCGCAGCGGAAGATGAGTGTGAGATAGATCCCGAGACCATGCGCAGGAGGGGGCAGGCCAGAGATGTCATCTTTCTGATCACCGATATCTTCTTCCCCCGCGGTGATGAGCCGGAGAGCGATGCCGGACGCGACCTGATCCGCCTGGTAAATCAGTACTACCCCCGTATACCGATAGTAATAGCCTCAAAGGCTGAGGAGGCCGAGACCTTCAGGGACAGGGCATATCTGCTTCCCAAGGGAGATCCGGGCAGCCTTCAGGAGCTGTCCAACTACATCCGGGATTTCTCGGGAATGGGTGACTTCCTGATCAGGACCGGCAAAGGTGAAGTTCTTCACCGTATCAAGAACATCCATGGTCTCTATCAATTGGTTCTTGAAGCGGGAAAAGACACTCCGGAAGGACATGAACTGCGTGCGATTATCGAAAATTACGCAGAAAAAGACAGGTTTTCCACCTGGCTCTACATGCACAGCTACCGGGAACTCGGTGACAAGCTCAGGCCGAGGCATACCAGGGGAAGGGAATTGATCTCTTTGTTGAAAGAGGACTTTGGAAAGCAGATAGACTGGCTGAAGTCTACTCCTTTGATAATCGATGGTATCAGAATCCATTCGATTTCAGATCTGCTGCATATGCTCCGCACCGCAGATAAAGAGGTCATCCAGCCGTTTTCCGATAATGATGTCCTCTCCTCATGGCTTGATCGGCAGGGGTATTCAGAGCTGGCCGAGGAATTGCGTCCAATCCACGGAAGCGGGGAAGAACTGACCCGTACTCTAATCTCAGTGATTGAGAAGTGGCAGGCATTCTACGAGAAAGATACCAACTTACGTTAATTGAGACTCAGAGTAAAAGTGACTGCCTGACGCTGCGTTGCAGATTGTCATTCGCCAATATTCCATCTGACGATATCATGCCTGGCACGCTGGCCGGTTTGCACGGATGGAAGCGGCAGTCGAGGGATGGAGGAGCACATGACGGAGGAAGTCGTCGAGGCGGACGTTCTGTGTGTGGGAGGAGGGATCGCAGGTCTGATGGCCGCGATCCGGGCCGGAGAGTCGGGAGCGTCGGTGGTTGTCGTCGAGAAGGGTAATGTCCGCTACAGTGGATGCGGGCGTTCGGGAAACGACCATTTCGAGGCCTATATTCCCGAGGTCCACGGATCCGATATTGACGAATTTATCGAAGAGCTGCTGAAGACCGCCAAGGGTGAGATCCTGCTGGGCAGGAACATCTTCAGGACCCAGTTCGCCAGGACGTTGAGTATCGTGAAGCTCTGGGACCAGTGGGGCATTCCCATGAAGTACCAGGGGGGGTGGGAATTTGCCGGTCACTCCTTCCCGGGACACAAGATGACCCATATCAAATACGAGGGAAGGTTTCAGAAGGAGGTACTGGTAAAGCAGGCGAAAGACCGGGGAGCAGTCATTCTGAACCGTGTAATGGTGTTTGATCTTCTGCGACATGGTGACCGCGTCATCGGTGCTCTCGGCGTCCATACGAGAGAGGAGAAGATTCTCCTGTTCAGGGCGAAGGCCGTGATCCTGGCGACCGGCAAATGCTCCAGGCTCTACCCGAGTCTGACCCCCGGGTGGATGTTCAACGATCCCCACGGAGGAGTGCAGTCGGGAGATGGTCGGGCCATGGCATATCGGGCTGGAGTCGAGCTGCAGAACGTGGAGATGCCCCAGCGTCACATTGGACCCAAGTACTTCACAAAGTTCGGACAGGCCTCCTGGATAGGGGTAGTGAAGGATCCTCAGGGGGAGCCTGTCGGCGACTTTGTACAGAAGCCGGACCGGAAGTACGGGGACATGATTCTGGAGGCCAACAAGCTTGTAGCCGAGGAGTATCGGGCTGAGGGGAAGGGCCCTCTCTACATGGACTGCACCGGAATTACCGAAGAGGATTATAAGTACATGATGCACTGGATGGAGCACGAGGGGAACATATCTCTCCTGGACCACATGAGAGAGGAGGGGATCGATATCCGCAGACACCCGATTGAGTTTTCAACCTATCCCCTCCGGGCGGGGGGATTGATCGTCGCCAATGAGAAGGCGGAGACGAATCTGGAAGGATTGTACTCCACAGGCGATGAATCTTTTGGAGACATCTCTGCTGCGGCAACTTTCGGCTGGATAGCGGGTGAAAATGCGGCACTTGCTTCCCAGGAGACGCAGGCCGGTGACATCGAAGTCGAGAGGCCGAAGATCGACGAGATGGGGAGCTTCATCGAGCAGCTCAGGGTAAGATCGCAGGGACCTGACTGGATTGAGACGAACATCGCTCTGCAGCAGGTGATGAACGACTACGCCGGTATGGTCCGTAATGGAGCATTGCTGGAGCAGGGCCTGAGCCACCTGAAGAGGGTCAGGGAGAAGGCCCGTTGCGAGTTGATCGCCAGAAATCCTCATGAGCTCTGGCGATGCCTGGAGGTTATCAACCTGCTTGAGATTGGTGAACTGGTCCTGCTCATGGCGCTCGATCGCAAGGAGACAAGAGGCCTTCATCGGCGTCCCGATTTTCCTGAAATGGATCCGATGCTGGACAAGGCTCATGTTGTGCACCTGATCGATGGCACGCCCAGAATCGAGTGGCGGAGCTATCAGGGAGGAAGATAATGCCACCGATCATTGATTCTGATCTGTGCTCACGCTGCGGTCTGTGTGTGGAGATCTGCTCGGAAGATGTCTTTTTTGGATCAGAAGAGGGTGAGCTCCCAACGGTGACATATCCTCTGGAGTGTATCCACTTCAGCGGATGCGTCTACGAATGTCCGGATGGAGCAATTAAGCTCCGTATCCCTCTGCCGATGCTGCTGGTGTACAGACCCACCTCAACCGGCTGATAGCGCGAATACCTGCTGACATGAGACAAACGAAGGCCCCACCGGCGGAAGAGCGATCTCCCACATTCCCTGAAGCGGTTATCACGGTGGTAGTCATCGCCGTCACGATCATCGTCTGCCTGCCTCTGCAATCGGGCCTGCAGGCCGTATTCCTGCCGTTGACCCTGGGTGTGGGCGTTGTCGGGGTGCTGAACCTCATCCTCCGCAGGTCGTGGGGGGGCTTTCAAAGAGGCGTAATCGAAGGAGTCAGCAAGGTGAGCATCGCGATGCTCATCCTGCTGCTGATCGGTGCGCTCGTGGGGGTATGGATCCAGGGGGGAGTCATCCCGACTCTCATCTACTACGGCCTGCACATACTCTCACCTTCCTTTTTTCTCCCGGGTGCGTTTCTGGTCTGTCTGATCATTTCGATGGTCATGGGTACCTCCTTCGGCACAATCGGAACGGTGGGCATTGCCCTGATAGGCGTGTCGGTGGCCCTCGGAGTGCATGTACCCGCAACCGCGGGGGCTATTCTGAGCGGTGCGTATTTCGGCGACAAGATGTCACCCCTTTCGGATACAACCAACATCGCGTCCGCCGTGGGGGAGGTCGATATATTCCGCCATATCCACTCGATGATGTACACGACGGTCCCCGCCGGGATCATCACCTTCGTCCTTTTCTATTTCGCCGGACAACGTGCCCTCTCCGCGGATCTTACCCAGCTGCAGCCGATGCTGGAGGGAATCGGGAATTACTGGAACATCTCCCTGTTCCATATCGTCCCGATCGTGTTGATGCTGGGAATGGCACTCTGGAGAGTCGGTACGCTGCTGCTTCTGTTCATCAGTTTTGTCGTGGGGGCGGTCTGGGCAGTGGTTTTCCAGAACGCCTCTCTGACGTCGGTGTTCATCGTCGCTACGTCCGGCTTTCAAAGCGAATCCGGTGTCGCGAGTGTGGACCAGGTGTTGACGCGCGGGGGGATTACCTCCATGCAGGCGGTGATAATCCTGATTCTTCTCGCGGGAGCCCTGGGTGGCGCCATGAAGGTCACCGGGGTGCTGGATGTTCTCGTAGATGGTCTGGCGCGGTGGATCAAGAGCACGGGGTCCCTCATTGTAGCGGTGCTCGTCTCGGCATATATCGTGATTCTGTTCACGGGCAATCAGGCGCTCGCCCTCATCCTGGTAGGCCAGGTTTTCCTGCCCGTTTTCAGGGAGCGGGGTATCGACAGTACCGTGCTCACACGATCGCTGGAAGACTCTGGAACGATTGCAGCTCCGCTGGTTCCCTGGGGAGTGGCCGGGGGAGTGTGCTCCGAACTGCTTGGTGTCCCCACAATCCAGTATCTGCCCTATATGTGGTTTGCATTTCTCGTGCCTGTTTTCTCGGTAGTCTATGGCTATACCGGATTTGCCGTATGGAAGGCGACGAACGATTGATATAGGAAACCATCGACCGCTATCCCCTTGAAATATTTCATCTTCTATGTGCCGCAACGAGTCACGAATACTATAACATCTCCTGATTTACTTGTGACAGTCTGTCATATCTGATATGAATATTTATTCCCCCCAAGTAGCAGCTCTCCAGTGAAATAGATCTGAACCTCCTCAGAACTATAACGCATCAGGATATTCCCTTGAAGGAATATTCCGGGAAGGTTATAATTTATGTGGCAGGTCGAATATACGGAAGAATTCGGAGAGTGGTGGGAATCGTTAACGGAATCTGAGCAGATCGACATCGATACTGTTGTCGGAGTGCTCGAACGCCTGGGTCATCACTTGCCGTATCCGTACAGCTCAGCGATTAAGGAATCCATGTACGGACATATGCGGGAGTTGCACATCCAGCATGTCGGGCAACCGTACCGCATCCTGTACGCATTCGATCCGAGACGGATTGCCATCCTCCTGATTGGTGGGAGGAAAACCAGTGGCAGCAGGTGGTACAGGAAGCATCTCCCCATCGCAGATCGGCTGTACACAACTCACCTCCGGATGCTCCAGAATTCAGGGGAGGGAAACGATGACTGAGCCATACAGAAACCTGAGGGAAAAGATATCTCCCAGGGCCAGGGAACTGGCTGTCCGGAAGACGCAGGAGATTGTGGCTGAAATGGCTCTGCAGGAGCTGCGTCTGGCGTTGGAGTTAACCCAGGAGGAGGTAGCGCGGCTCCTGAAAACGAGTCAGGCGAATGTTTCTAAACTTGAGCGTCGGACCGATATGTATATCAGCACATTACGGGAATTCATCCAGGCAATGGGTGGACAGTTGGAAATTGTCGCCAGGTTCCCCGGGGGATACGTGAAAATCGATCAGTTTCAGGATATCGCATGATAGCGAAGGGGCGTTGGATGAGATTTGACGGGGGACAGGGAACCTGGTGCCGGGGGCGGGACTCGAACCCGCACGCCAGTGGCAGGTTTGCTGTAACGTCACTCACACCACTATACTGTATACAGGAAACGAACAATGAAATACGGAGAGACCAGCATGTCCCGTGACGAAATACTTGAGTTATTGAGGTCACACTATACTGAAATGGTCGAGCGCTACGATATTGCCTCACTTTCTATCTTTGGGTCGATAAGCCGTGATGAGCATGATGACAGCAGTGACCTGGATGTGCTTGTATCCTTCCAGGGGGCAGCAACATTCGATGGATATATGGGACTGAAGTTCTATCTGGAGGAACTACTTGGCAGACATGTAGATCTCATCACTCCGCCAGCCTTGAAACCTCGTTTCAGACGTAGAATCGAGAATGAGCTGCTCCATGTCGCGTGATCCTTTGCTCTATCTTGAGGATATTATCGAAGCATGTGATAAGATCCTGCTCTACACAAAGGACACCAACTTCGATAAACTGAAATCAGATTCAATGTTATTCGATGCAGTTGTGCGAAACATCGAAGTAATGGGAGAAGCTGCTAAAAACGTTTCTGATGCTCTCCGTCAGGAAGTACAGGAAGTTCCCTGGAAGGAAATCGCTGCAATGAGGGATGTTTTGGCGCACGTATATTTCGGCGTCGATCCCGAGATTGTTTGGGATATCGTTACAACTAAGGTCGAGCCTCTAAAGAGTGCTATTGGCAGGTACCTGGAACAGCACTCTGAAGAATAATAAAACAATCCCTGGTGCCGGGGGCGGGACTCGAACCCGCACACTTCATTCACCTATTGTCATCTATTTGGAGCACAGTTTAGGGCGCAGATAAACAGCGCGCCTGATGTGTGTCTTAATCCGATATCTCTCCAGAGTCTTCATTTGTCTGCCAGGGCCCGCCGGGCGGCCAAGATTGAATGGTTGTTTTCTCGTCACGGGCTGATGCAAGGACCGGCAGCAGGAAGGCAGCCAGTTCCTCGATAACAATCTTCAGATCTTTGGCCGGTTTTTCCAGTCGGTTCTTACTCAGAAATGCCTGCCACTGTTTCTGCTTTTCTGGGCTGCTGCCGAATTCCCCGCTCAGGGCGGTCGGTGTATTCTCGGGTAGAGGCGTCTGACGACGTGTGAAGGTGTTCCGAACAGCTGCGGCCAAGGGAGTATTATTGTACTGCTGTGCTCGTGATAGGATGAGAATATCGTAAAAGTCCTTCATGCGGCTGTTGGCGAAATCGCGTCCGACTGCCGAACCATATGAGCATCAGAGCAGCACCTTTGAGAGTAAACTGCTCTACATGGGAAGAGCAGGAAAGACGGTAAAGGAAGCGCTCAATGGCGAAGCGGGTAAAGAGCAGGTTTGGATCGACACCCTCATCTTGGCTGAGATTCAATAGCCGCTGTTTAACAGAGGCGGCTATGTTTTTCAGCGGTGATCGCGCAGTCATTGAACCAGAGTCTCCAGGTAGGGCTGGATGACCTTCTGCACCCGACAGACGACAGCGTACCGGTTCAGTGCAGACAGGTCCAGCCGTCGTTCTCGCCAGGCTTCTGTAAGAGCCTCCAGGACGACATCCATACCGATCTTGTTCCTGTATTTGAAACAGTCGGCAATAGTTTTATTGAGATTGAAAACAGCTATCTTCTGCTTCTCGATAGTGTGGAACTCAACTCCTGTTGAGAGAGCCGGGTCTGAATATCTCACAACACGTAGAAGAGGATATTTAAGAGCGGGTTTTCGCATGCGGTTTGGAATTGCTAGCCATACCTCGGATGGTATCTGAGTCCCTACTCCATGATATTGAAGAGAGGAGAGAAGACAGATCACACCGCGTGAGACGGCAGCTGAGACTAGCACCAGGGCGTGATATTCAGTAACATCACTCCCCTTCCAGCGGTAATAGCCACGACTGATCCATTCCAGGAGTCCTTCTTCCACAAGTCGAGTCAGTACCTGGGAATGGATACCATTCTCGAGTGCCTGTTTAGCCGAAATAATCCCGCTTGAACGTGCAATCTCAATGGTTCTGGTACGTTGTGTAGCATGCTTCATGTGTGATAATGTATATAAATATTAATAAATGTCAACACAATCACACACACTATTAACATTCTTATTGTAGTCCTCCAATACCTTCCGACATATGATATCCTCGAATATTTCTGGTGCCGGGGGCGGGACTCGAACCCGCACACCACCACCAATTGTCATCTATTTGGGGCACAATCTGGGGCGTAGTTTCCTGATGTAATTGCGTTTGCTTCAATAAGGTAGTCTAATCCGAGTAGAATCCAGTTACACTGATCATTGTTGGAGGAAGTCATCGATGAGATTTTTACGGATATTCATGGTAGGAGCCATATGCTGCACTGGTATTGCTCTTCTCCCTGCCTGGGCAGGTTTGATACCTACCTCTCAGGTACAGTTAGGGCCAGACGGAGTACAGGAGGTTGTTTCGAGAGCCCGCCGACCACTGCCACCACCCTGGCGTCTCGAGGAAGATCTCATTGTCGGTGTGGAATATGGGGATGAAGAGTACATGATCAGGAATCCAAGGGATTTCACTGTCCTCGAGGACGGTTCGATCGTCATCTTCGACAGCAATCCCTTTCAACTCAGGGTGTATGATTCAGAAGGCAGATTCATAACGGAATTCGGACAGGCCGGCCAGGGACCGACAGATCTGCCAAGTTATGCTGTTGGAAGAGGTGTATTAAGGGACGCCGGACCGGATCGCTTCGAAATCTGGAGCGGTTGGCCAACCAGGCTACAAACCTGGAATATAATCGGCGAGATGCTATCGGTGGAGACCCTTGATGAGGACCATCCCTTCCTGCGGGGCAGGGCACCCAGGATAATCAAATTATCGGGAGAACGTGTTTATGGATTAACCCTGGCGGTCAGGAGCCCTCGCCCGGAACTGCGCCAATGGGTCACTACCCTTCTAGTTTCGGGTTGGGAAGCCACTGAAGCAGATACCGTCAGGTTTGTTGAACACTCCGAAATGCCTTTTGAGACCGGCTGGTTCCTGGAAGGATCGGGCGTCTTCCCTTACGACGACATACTCCTCACACGAAATGGGAAATTGTATATCTCCAGTTATGAGGAGGACTGGGTGCGGGAACTGAATCCGGCTTCAGGTCAGGAATTGCTCCGCTTCAAATGGGAACATGAACCGGATTCCTTTTCGCAAATGGAGATAGATAATCCGAACAAAGAATTCGTGGATAATGTCAGGACCGGCTTCGAATGGTTCCAGGAGAGAGTATCGATCATGCATCTGGCCGAAGGACCGGATAGTGAGATCTGGGTCCAGCGCATCGTGTGGCCCCGTGCAGGAGCAGGCAGGACATTCAAACATGGCTATGAGGAGGGAACCTGGCCGACTGATGTGTTCAGCGCTTCCGGAGAATACCGGGGCCGAATGACCCTTCAATATGAACCTCGGACACAGAAGATGGTAGGTGACTACATCTACGCCATCGGCTCGATCGAAGGAGGCGCCGCGGCCCTGATACGATTCAGGCCCATACCAATACGGTAAAGGATAAACTGGCACGCCTTATCTCTTGTACCGTTACAGGTCAATTGGACTCGAACCCGCATTCTACAATCACTTATTGTCATCTATCTGGGGTGCAATCCGGGGCGCAAATTCCGGTCGTATTTGCTTCACTACCAGTATCCGACTCCGGTAGAATCGCGATATTATGATCGGCAAAACCATCAGCCACTATAAGATCGTCGACAAACTCGGCGAGGGCGGTATGGGCGCTGTCTTCAAAGCCGAAGATACGACCCTCCACCGCTTGGTGGCGCTCAAGATTCTCTCCAGCCAACTGGCCGGGGACGAAGAAGCCCGGGAACGCTTCGTCCGTGAAGCACAGGCAGCTTCAGCCCTCAACCACTCCAACATCACAACGGTCTATGAGCTGCTTGAAGATGAGGGAGAGCAGTTCATCGTCATGGAGTATGTAGAGGGCAAGACTATCCGAGATATTGTCGAGTCAGGACATGTATCTATCAGGAAAGCCCTCGATATCATCATACAGGCCGCTGAAGCACTGGATGCTGCCCACAACAAGGGCATCCTCCACCGGGATGTTAAGAGCGCCAACATCATGGTTTCGATGGAAGGGAACGTGAAGGTGATGGATTTCGGGCTGGCCCACCTGGAGGAGAGAAGCCAGCTCACCCGCACCGGCACGACCATGGGCACACTGGCCTATTCCTCCCCTGAGCAACTCACTGGGCGTCCTGTAGACAGAAAGAGCGAGATATTCTCACTGGGCTGTGTGTTTTACGAGCTGCTGACAGGACAACTTCCCTTCAAGAGTCCAGCGGAGGGGGAGCTCGTATTCGAGATTATCAATAACGAGCAGGATAGACCCTCAACACTCAGAGATGACGTTCCGGAGAATGTCGAGGCAGTCGTTGCTAAGATGCTCGATAAGAAGCCGGAGCTGAGATATCAGAGTTGCGGGGAGTTAATCAACGATCTCAATGCGATTCGAAACGAGCTGGAGACCACCACCGTTCAGATCTCCACGACATTACCCACGGTGACTGTGAAGAAGAGCAGATTGATCACGATTGGGGTCGCGGCCGTCCTGGTAATCATTGGAACTGCAGCTGTTCTGCTTACTACGGGTCGAGGTTCACAACTCATCCCGAACCTGGTCGTGGTCGCTGCCTTTGAGAACCATTCAGGTGATGCTGCCTATGACCAGTTCGGGAGATGGGCAGTCGATCACATCCATGGGGGTATCGAGCAGGTGGATTTTGCGAGGGCCGTACCCCTGGAACATTCCCTTCCGACCAGCCGGCTTCTGCAGGAACAGTCGGTTGCGGGAGAGATCTCGGATCCTGTCCGGACTCTGGCAGTCGGAGCTTCTGCCGGAGTTGCTATCTCTGGCGGGTTCTACATCCTCGATAACGAGACCATTCAGTTCCAGGTGCGGATCAGGGATATCGCGAGAGATCGAACCATCGATATGTTCGATGATGTATCGGGTTCGCTGGAGCAGAAGAACGAAGTCGTGGCTGAACTTCGTCAGCGTGTTCTGGCTTCCCTGGCTGTCAGACTCAGCCCCGGATACGAACCATGGGCCGAGATCACCGAACCTCCACGCTCAATGGAGGCATTCAACGAGTTCTCCCGGGGGCTGGACATTTACATGGATGACAGCTACTCCGAGGAGGCGATCGCGTACTTCTACCGTGCGCTTGAGATCGATTCCACCTATACCACCGCCAGACTCTGGGCCGCCCGTGTCCACTGGTTGATCGGTCAGAGCGATATCACCCATATGGCACGGGCTGATTCACTGGCTCAGATTCTGGAAACGCAACGGGCCTCCATGAGCGAGCTGGATCAATTCATGCTCGATCTCATCCAGGCCGCTGTAGAATGGGATAATGAACGGAAATTCCAGGCTGCGAGGAGGGGAGCGGAACTCGCGCCGGGCACTTTCTGGACGTTCATGGCTGCCCAGTCAGCGCAGTTCGCGAACCGGCCGAACGAAGCGCTCACCTTTTTTGAACAGCTCGATCCGGAAGGACCGGTCTTCGGGTACGGTCGTGGGGCGGAGAAATACTGGGGCCAGCTCATCATTACCTATTTCACTCTTCTGGATACGACCGTGATGGTCGATACGATCGAGGAAGCGCGCAGAAGGCTTGAAGAGCCAGCGTATCAACAGCTGCTCTATGCGGTTATTCTGGGGGTGAGGGGGGATCTGGAAACACTCCTGGCCAGAGCCGGGGAGCTGGAGGCTCAGGGGCAGAGCCCACAGCTTCTCCTGCTGGGCGGCCTGCACGGGCTCATTGGATACGGAGATGCGGAGAAACTGCAGGTACTGAGCAGTCGGCTCATGGCCTCTCTTGCAGCTGTACCCGCGGCGGGGCAGAGAACAGAAGATTATCGCTATCTATCGGGTATGGCTCATGCCCTGACCGGTGACATCGAAACGGCCGATGACGTATTTTCTGTTCTGGTTACGGAATTCCCCGATAACCGTGATTACCAGACCTGGCTCGGGATCGTTGCGGCAGACCGGGGTGACACCCTGCGGGCACGACAGGCCCAGCAATGGCTGATGCAGTTCGACCGTCAGTATGAACAGGGCAGGGGGTATGACAATCGGGCTGTGATCGCCGCCCATCTGGGAGAACTCGATGAAGCCGTTCGGCTCCTCGAACTCGCCGTGCAGTATGGTGCCTGGCGGATTTCGTTCGGTGGGGCGCAATACGGTCCGCTCAGGGACCACCCCGGGTACCAGGCGCTACTGCGACCGAAAGGTTAGAGCCCCTGTATACTGTCACCAGGATATAGTTTGTTGTAGTGATAACACTGGTGCCGGGGGCGGGACTCGAACCGGCATATTACAGTAATGAAGCTATTACTTTCAGAGCGATTCAGATCTCGAATGTTGGTATATTATGTATGCATCTGATTTGGCCTGATATGAAGGAGGTACACTTCTGACCATTGAGAAAATCTGCATGAAGTATAACCTCAAAGAGGAACCATCCGACGCATCCTACTGGCGTTCCCGTCCTTATACCGAGCGACTTGCAGCACTGGAAGAGATCCGTCGGGAATTCCACCAGTGGAAATATCGTGTTGAACCAAGACTTCAAAGAGTTTATTCGATCGCTGAACGATAGCGGGGTGAGATACCTCATAGTAGGGGGCTACGCTGTCGCGTTTCACGGTCATCCCCGGTATACCAAGGATCTGGATGTCTGGATCGAACTGAGTCCGGACAATGCTGAACGCATCATTTCGGCACTCCAACGATTCGGATTCGGGGATCTTGACCTGGATTCCACGGATCTTCTGGAACCCGACAGCATTATTCAATTGGGATATCCGCCGGTCCGTATTGATCTGATCACTACAATGGATGGTGTGATCTTCGATGAATGCCATGCTTCTCGGGTAGAGGCTATGATCGACGAAGTTCTCGTGCCTTTTATAGACCTTCGAAATTTAAAGCAAAACAAGGAAGCCACGGGCCGTCATCAGGATCTTGCAGACCTGGAAAACCTGGACTGAACAGGAGCAACCTGGTGCCGGGGGCGGAACTCGAACCCGCACACCACATACCTGTTGTCATCTATTTGGGGCGCAGGTTGGGGCGCAGATTATCGCAGCCCAGGCTTATTTAGATCATGCTGATAAGTATTTGAACTTGCAGAAAACACGGATAATATATACTGTATTTTATAGTATTTACAGTAATATTTATCCATAAGGCTGTACACATGAGAATTCAGTCTCTCGAAGAAGTGGCACTTGTTCAGTTCCGCAAACATGGGGGCATACTACGCACTAAACAGGCTATAAAACTGGGTATTCATCCCCGTACACTATATGCTCTTCGAGACAGCGGTAGGATTATCGCAATCACGCGAGGTTGGTACCGTCTTGCCGATCTTTCGCCACTGAGCGATCCCGATCTCGTTACGGTCGCCACGGCAGTACCCAATGGTGTGATCTGCCTGATATCCGCACTGGCATTTCATGGGATCACGACTCAAATTCCACATCATGTAGATCTTGCCATAGAGCAGAAATCCAAGCGCCCATCAATCGCGTTTCCTCCCATCCGTGTATTCTGGTTTAGTGGTCCGGCATTTACTGAAGGTATAACGACACATGTGCTGGATGATATTTCGGTTCGAGTTTACGACCCGGCTAAAACTGTGATTGACTGCTTCAAATTCCGTAACAAAATCGGTCTGGACGTGGCACTGGAAGCCATGCGGATGTACCGGCGGCGACGCACATCCAGTATTAATGACCTGGTAAAGTATGCTCGTATCTGCCGAGTAGAAAAGATCGTGCGTCCATACCTGGAAGCGATGCTGTGAGTAAGGTTCCGATGCGGAATATGGCCCATTCTATCCACCAACGTCTCCTCAATGAAGCAAAGAAGACCGGTCGGCCCTTCAATGAGCTACTCCAGTATTTTGCGATAGAGCGTTTCCTATACCGGTTATCACGGTCAGAACACGGTGACCGGTTCGTGTTGAAAGGGGCCCTGCTTATTTCAGCATGGGAAGCACCTATGCACCGACCGACGCGAGATATCGATCTGCTTGGTCACATAAGCAACTCCATCGATACAGTCACGACGGTGTTCAGGGATATATGTGGGCAGGAGGTTGAGTCAGACGGTCTTCAGTGGGATATGGATCGCATTACAGCAGAATCAATAACCGAAGACGCCGATTACGAAGGCGTACGCGTCTCTCTTCGAGGCCGGTTGGGTAATGCAAGGATCGATCTATATGTGGATATTGGATTCTCAGATGTGATCGTACCGGGTCCCAAAGATATCGAGTATCCCGTCATTCTTGACCTGCCAGCTCCTTGTCTGAAGGGATACAGTCGAGAGAGTGTCATCGCCGAGAAGTTCGAGGCCATGGTGAAGTTGGGTGAATTAAACAGTCGAATGAAGGACTTCTTCGACATCTGGTTCTTGGCGAGGCACTTCGATTTTGATGGAGCTTTACTTGTACGGGCGTTTTCGGAAACATTCTCCCATCGTGGAACAACGGTGACTGTTGAACCGGTGCCACTGTCACCGGCATTTGCCCGAGATGCTTTGAAGCAACAGCAGTGGACAGCATTTTTACGTCGTGGTCGACTTGCACACATACCCGACAGTTTCTCCCTGGTCGTCGATGAGATCTCCGTTTTCCTGCTACCAATTGCTGAAGCAATCTCAGCGGATTCCCGGTTCACCAAACACTGGCCCGCGCCCGGGCCGTGGAAGTCTTGAAGAGGTTGTGAGTTTCTGGAATGTACTTCCTTCAAAATACCCTGATGCCGGGGGCGAGACGTGAACTCGCACACCACAAATACCTATTGTCATCTATTTGGGGCGCAGTTTAGGGCGCAGAATCCGGCTCATCCATTGTATGCTCTTGACATACAATTGTATGCTTATATCATACAATCACTATGGTCACAATGCTAATTGGCTCTAAGGCACGACAGGCTATTCTGCTATATCTATTCCTTAATCCGGAACAAGAATTCTATCTGCGGGAGATTGTTCGTTTAACCAGATTCGCACCGCGTACGATACAGAAAGAGTTGGATAATCTTGTTCAGCAGGATCTGTTGAAGGAGCGGAGATCTGGGAATCGGCGTTACCTTAAAGCGAATTCTGAACATCCTCTTTTCAAATCTCTTCAAGAGTTAATGTTGAAAAGTGCGGGTTTTATTGGAGTATTACGTGATGCCCTGGGCGAGCAAGATATTGACTTCGCGTTGGTCTTCGGATCTATGGCTTCCGGGGAGGCGAAAGCCGGCAGTGATATCGATATCCTCATTGTTGGTGATATCGGACTGCGTGAAGCGGTCCGAAGATTAGCAGGTATACATGATCAACTCGGACGTGAAGTCAATCCGGTTGTGTGGACGAATGAGGAATATCAACAGCGATTGATTGAAAAGGATCATTTCCTTGCAGAAGTCATGAAAAGTCCTCGTCTCGTGATCAAGGGGGAAACGATTGAGTCTTGAACGTTGGGCCGAAAACGGCTGGTTGAAATTACACCAGGCTTCCATGCAGGAAATCAGAGAGCTCTTAGAAGGTGCGATTGAAGATCTACAGAATGCCATTAAGGATCTCTCAGCGGGCTGGAAATTTGCCATAGCATATAATGCTGCACTGCGGCTTTGCTCAATTCCACTCTTTCTGTCAGGATATCGAGCGGTTCGAGACCAAAAGCATTACAGGTCGATCGCCGTATTACCACTCATAATAGGCGATGGAATAAAGGACCTCTCAGATTACCTGAATCGATGTCGCGTTAAGCAAGGTGAGATAACCTACGAATCCATATCGGTGGTGTCGTTGCAGGAAGCTGAAGAACTCATTAAGACTGTGCAAGAATTGCAGTAAATCGTTGTTCGATGGGTTGAAGACAACCATCCCGGTTTCATCTCGTAATATTTACACGTCATAATATTCTTTAGCCAATGCTCCCCAGTTGACAATCTAATTGGTGCCGGGGGCGAGACTTGAACTCGCACGCCCCAAGGGGCAGGGGATTTTAAGTCCCCGGCGTCTACCAGTTCCGCCACCCCGGCATGTGTTATTTGCCAATAAGTTACAGTGATTGGATAAGCACCTCCATGTCAAGTGTACTCCGTGGATCCAGAATCCAATTCCTCATTATTACCGTTATTGTATTATATTTTACCGTAATTGCTTGACAGGCAATTAATGATAAATATAATACCAGCATGAAAAGCAAACTTGGAAAACTGGAAGCACAGATGTTGGCGTATGTCCAGCTTCGTAACCTCCGGACTGTTGCTACAGGAGACCTGACTGGCCCACTGAGAATCAGAGCTGTTCAGGAGCGCGAGCTGTTAAGCCGAATGGCACGTGGAGGACTCATCGCGCGTGTCAGGCGAGGTCTCTATCTGGTACCGCCTCAACTCCCATTGGGTGGCTCATGGAGTCCTGACGAAATACTGGCTATCAATACGCTAATGGCCGATCGGAAAGGGAAGTACCAGATTTGTGGGCCGAATGCCTTCAACCGATATGGCTTTGACTCCCAGATTCCGAACAGGATCTACGCCTACAACAATAAGATTTCAGGGCTGAGAACCATCGGTACAGTAGAATTGACATTGATTAAGGTTGGGTCCAAGCGACTGGGTGCAACAGAGATATCAATCACGGGGGAAAATGAGAAAGCAGTGTATTCATCCCGTCTCCGAACATTGCTGGATGCCAGTTATGATTGGTCACGATTCAACGGTCTTCCCAGGGCATATGCCTGGATCAGGAACGACCTTATTGCGAAGCGTCTTGATGTTGGGCTATTCGTGCGGATCGTACTGCGCTTCGGCAATGTGAGTACCATTCGCCGAATAGGCGCACTTCTTGAACGAGAGAGTGTGGAAGAAACTCATTTGCTCAGATTGGAGGATGCGCTTCGCCCGACATCAGCCCTGATTCCATGGATTCCCACTCAACCCAAGCGAGGAACCGTCAATCGCCGCTGGGGAGTTGTGTACAATGCCTGAATCAGTGCCGACACCGGTTCAACTCCACCAGGATCCTGATCTGTTTCGAGAGGCAGTGAATTTCACGACAGCTGAAACCGCCTTTCTGCCTCGCCTTATCGAAAAAGATTATTTCGCTACAATACTGCTGCAGTACCTGTCGAATTTGAACGATGAGCTGACATTCCGAGGAGGGACGAGTCTGGCCAAGATACATTTTGGGTTTTACCGCATGAGTGAAGACCTCGCCTATCTCATTCCAACGCCGATAAATTCTACACGCAAACACCGAAGTCATAGTGTTGAATGGTTGAAGGAAGCGCTTGAGAATATTGAGAACCAGCTGGGCGTCGTGCATCTTGTCACGCCATTGACAGGAGCGAATAAATCGACGCAATACACAGCGATCGTTGGATACGAATCACTTCTCGGCCGGGAGGAGGAAACACTCAAAGTTGAGGTCGGTCTACATGAGCCTCTCCTGACTCCCGGCATCAACAGCTTTGCACAGACACTATTGCTCGATCCGGTCTCCAGGCAGCCACTGGTGCCGGCTGTCAAGGTGATGTGTCTATCCCGAATGGAAGCGATTGCGGAGAAAGTACGTGTAGCACTATCGCGTCGCGATGTCGCGATCCGCGATTTCTTCGATATCGACTATTCTGTCTATCATTTGGGTGTGGACCCGGCAGACACAGAGCTAATCACACTCGTCCGGAAGAAACTCTCGATGCCGGGTAATGATCCTGTAGATATCTCACTTGAGCGGATATCTGAACTCAGGTTGCAGCTCGAATCGCAACTGAAGCCTGTCTTACGGACTCATGACTATAACGAATTCGATCTCGATCGAGCCGTCACCACAGTTGCTGGTATTGCATCGAGGGTAAGCTAGAAGCTATTCTGTTTCACATTTTTTCTCTATGAACGTGCCAAGCCTGGAATAGCGCTCGTACAGAGTCCGGTACCGTTGTGCATTCCCGGAGTCAGGTTTGTATTCGGTCTCGAAACCTTTGCCCATCGCTTTCTGGGATTCTTCGATCGTCGGGTAGAGTCCGGAGGCGACGGCGGCGGCCATCGCACTCCCGAGCGCGCAGGCCTGCTCCGATCCGGCCACCTTGATCGGCATATCCAGGACGTCGGCGATTACCTGCATCACGAAGGGAGACTTTTT